>CAJBMJ010000244.1 GCA_903954045.1 uncultured beta proteobacterium
AATCCCAGGCGCTCTCCCGCCTCAACAGCAGGGCGGGTCAAAACTATACGCTGTACTGCGCTGCGTTGTAAGGCGTCCACTGCGGCAGCTACTGCAAGATAGGTCTTGCCGGTGCCCGCTGGGCCGATACCAAAAGTGATGTCGAACTCTGCAATGTTGTCGAGGTACACCGCCTGGTTCTGGGAGCGGGGTTTGAGGTCAGCGCGGCGGGTGGCCAGACTGGGTCCCGTGGCGGCCTCAGCTGAGCCATCACCCGACAACATCAGTTGCACGGTGGCGGGGCTGATCGGGCGTGCGGCCATTTCATACATTGCTTGCAGCATGTCCATGCCCCGCTGGGCCTTGGCCTTGGCCCCTTCCACCTTGAACTGCTCATGCCGGTGGGCAATGTGCACGTCCAGCGCAAGCTCGATAGCGCGCAGATGTTCGTCAGTGGGGCCGCACAGGTGCGACAGGCGGGTGTTGTTGAGCGGGGTAAACGAGTGTTTGAGAATCAAGCTGATAATTCCTCACGGTAGCGTGACAAGAACTCCCATGATAGGCAATAAATGATCGGCAAACTCACTGGCACCCTGAGCGACAAAAATCCACCCCAGGTAATTGTGGATTGTGGTGGTGTAGGTTACGAGGTGCAGGTGCCCATGAGCACCTTTTATAACCTGCCCGCCGATGGCGAAAGGGTAACGCTGCTCACCCATTTCGTGGTGCGTGAAGATGCCCAGATTCTGTACGGTTTTGCCACTTCCTACGAGCGGGAGGCTTTTCGTGAACTGATCAAGATTTCGGGTGTGGGCCCGCGCACGGCACTGTCGGTTCTCTCTGGCATGGGCGTGTCCGAATTGGCGCAGGCGGTGACGATGCAGGAGGCGGGTCGCCTGATCAAGGTACCTGGCATCGGCAAGAAAACGGCGGAGCGTTTGCTGCTCGAGCTCAAAGGCAAGCTCGGCGCAGACATCGGCGTGAAAACGAACGTGGCCAATGACAACCAGGGCGACATTCTGCAGGCGCTGGTCGCGCTGGGCTACAGCGACAAGGAAGCTTTGGCCGCGCTCAAGGCCCTTCCAGCAGAGGTGGGTGTGAGCGACGGTATCAAACTCGCGCTCAAGGCGCTGGCTAAATAGGGCTCCAAACTTTTGCTACTGGTCAAGGGTTTGACAATCAGATACATCCGGAAACACTTGTCGACACTTTGTAGCACCTGTAGATCTTTGTTTTCAATAGCATGAAGGTTCACCCCCATGGGGAATCAACTTTTTTGCTAGCGATTTCAACGAAGTCGTTTCAGGAGGCTGCGCATGATCACTTCATTCATTCAGCCTGTGCTGCGATTCTGGTCCTTCGCTGCGCTGGCATGCGTGACGAATTTATCCTCTGCGAACGCTGCAACTCTGACGATTGACGGCATCAGCTTCGCGGACCAGGCCTGCGCAGTCGAGGGGCAAACTTGCACCTTTGCCGGCACGCGAAAAGTGGCCTTTGGCGCCGCCGGTAAATTCGCCGTGCGTAGCTTGAGTGGCCGCGCCGCGTGCAACACTTCCGTGTTCGGTGATCCGATCTTTGGTATTGCCAAAAGATGTTACGTAGCAGTTGCCGACGAAGTCTCCAGCTCCCAAGTGTGCTTCTTTAAAGAGAAAGACTACCGCGAACCCAGCTTTTGCGTTGGCGCGGGCTCGGCAAATGTCTCCGATTCCTGGAATGACCGTGTCTCTTCGGTACGGGTGCCCGCAGGGTGGAGCGTTGAGCTGGCCGAACACCAGGACTTCAAGGGCCGCAGACTGAAGCTGACGGGCGACTCCGCCAGATTGGCGTCTCTCGATTTCAACAATCTGATGTCCTCGTACGTGGTGAGTGCAGCAGGCGCAACACCCACGCCAACGCCAACACCAACGCCTATCCCTGCCGCCAAGGCGGACGCTGCGCGCTTGCTGGTTCAGGCCACCTATGGTCCCACCCTCTCTGAGATCAACAATGTGGCGGCCATAGGGGCTGAGGCCTGGCTGACCCAGCAGTTCAACACGCCTTCAATGGACACGCATTGGGCCTACGTGATGGTGCGCAAGGGACCGTTAGGCTGCACTGCCTGCAACTCGCAGTACATCAACGCCACCATGGAAAGCTTCTGGACGCAGGCCGTGCGGGGCCCAGACCAGTTGCGCCAGCGTACTGTGCTTGCCTTGAGCGAACTGTTCGTCGTCAGCACCGTCAACAGCGCTGTGGAGATTCAGGCAGATGCGCACGCCAGTTACCTCGACATGCTCTCACGCAACGCCTTTGGCAACTTCCGCACCTTGTTGGAGGAGGTCTCTACGCACCCTACTATGGGCAAGTATCTGTCGCACATGAAAAATCAGAAAGAAGATCCGGCGACAGGGCGTATTCCTGACGAAAACTATGCGCGGGAGGTCATGCAACTCTTCACCATCGGTTTGTGGCAACTCAATGCCGATGGCACACGGAAAAAAGACGCCAACGGACGCGACATTCCCGCGTTTGAACAATCGGATGTCATGGGCCTGGCCAAGGTCTTCACAGGCTGGAGCTGGAGTGGTGCGGACAAGTCCACCGGGGTCTGGGAGGGCTGGCGCGGACAGCCCTACAAGCTCCAGATGCAAAACTTCCCGGACTTTCACTCGGCCAGCGAAAAGCGCTTCCTCGGCGCCAGCGTGCCTGCCGGCAGCAGCGGCGAGCAAAGTCTGAAGGTGGCCATGGACACGCTGTTCAACCACCCCAACGTCGGTCCCTTCATTGGCAGCCAGTTGATCAAACGCTTTGTGACCAGCAACCCTAGCCCAGCCTACGTGGCACGTGTGACACAAGCCTTCAACAACAGTGCTGGAGTGCGTGGTGACATGAAGTCGGTGCTCCGCGCCGTCTTGCTGGACCCGGAAGCCCGAGACAATGCGAAACTTGCCGATCCCCAGTGGGGCAAGCTGCGCGAACCCATGGTTCGCTTTGCCAATTGGATGCGCGCGTTTGACGCCAAGACCTCGGGTCGAGGGTACTTCTATGCTATCTGGAACCTCGAAGACCCGGTATCGAGCATCGGCCAGAACCCGTTGCGGGCCCCAAGCGTTTTCAATTGGTACCGACCCGGCTATGCGCCGCCAGGGGAAATCATGCGCCGTGGCTTGGTGGCTCCCGAGTTCCAGATCACCCACGAAACCACGGTCACGGGGTACGCCAACTTCATTGCCCATACGGTGGACCGCGGCCATGGCTGGAATGACACCGCCATCCAGGCGGGCTACACCGCTGAACTGGCGCTAGCGGGCAACCCGGTCGCGCTGCTGGATCACCTGAACCTGTTGCTCCTGGCTGGGCAGATGACCCCGCAGACGCGTGACACGATTCTGCTGGCGGTCAATGCCTTGCCCGCCACCAATGCGCGCGGGGGGGTGATTACGGCCATCACTCTGGTGATGTTGTCGCCCGACTTCATTGTTCAAAAGTAAGGGAGAGATGCATGAATTTCACTCTTCATAGCCATGCCCGTCGCCTGTTTCTGAGTCGTGCGGCTCAAATGACTGCCGCTGCCGGCACGCCATTGGCTTCCACGCTTCTGGCCGCAGGCGCTGCCAGTGCACAGACCGCGGCTGGCTATAAGGCGCTGGTTTGCATTAACCTCAGTGGCGGCAACGATCAATCCAATACTGTGGTGCCTATTGGCGGTGCAGAGTACAACACCTACGTCGCGGCGCGTCCGGCATTGGCCTTGCAGCGCAGTCAACTGCTCGACCTGGCGCCACAGGGCTATACCGGTCAACCCCTGGCCTTGCACAGCGCTTTGTCTGGCATAAAGCCATTGTTTGACCAGGGGCGGGTTGCGCTGCTGGCCAACGTGGGCCCATTAGCGGTGCCAATGACAAAGGCGCATTGGAACAATGGCCGCCCCACGGTTGCGGTGCCGGCCCAACTCACTTCGCATTCGGACCAGCAGTCAGCCTGGCAAACAGGCTTGCCGGACCGGCCCTCAGAGACAGGTTGGCTGGGGCGTATCGGCGACTTGATGGCTGCGGCCTACAACCCGGGAAGTGGCGTGTCGATTGCCATGTCGGTGGCGGGAAACAATATGCTGCAGGCGGGTGACAGCACCATTCAGTACCAACTTACACCCCAGGGTGCAGTCAAGGTCAGGGCCCTGGGTGATCTCTATGGTTCTGCTGCGGGTGCCACTGCGATTCGCCGTTTGATGACCGATTCCCGCAGCCATTTGTTCGAGAGCGAACTGTCCAAGGTTTCGGCGCGTGCCATTTCCGGTGAGGCGCTGGTGACTAGTGCATTGGCGGGTGTAAGTCTGTCTACGGTGTTCCCTGCCACTTCTATTGGCAAGCAGTTGGAGATGGTGGCCCGCATGGTTGCAGCGCGGGGTGCCCTGGCGCAGGGCAGGCAATTGTTTTTTGTGCAGCACGGTGGCTACGACTTTCATGACGACCTTGCCGCAAGTCAGGCGCTCAAACTCCGGGAACTTGGCGACGCCATGGCCGCTTTTTATGCCGCCACCGCCGCCTTGGGTGTGGCAAATAACGTCACGGCCTTTACTACCTCGGAGTTTGGACGTGCCTTGCAGTCCAATGGGCGGGGATCTGACCATGGTTGGGGCGGCCACCACTTCATCATGGGCGGCGCGGTACTGGGCAACCGGGTGTACGGCAGTTTTCCCACCGTAGCTATTGGTGGGCCGGAGGACTCCGGTCAGGGGCGGCTGATTCCTACTACTTCCGTGGATGAATACGCCGCGACGCTGACGCGCTGGTTTGGTGTGAGCGACGCGTATATGCCTTCCGTGCTACCCAACCTGGGGCGATTTTCCAAACCCAACCTGGGCTTCATGGCATAGCAGGAGCCCCGTTGCTCGGCCTGGGTCAGATTAAATTTCTCGTACGCCAGCAGCGCGTCCGTCAATGGGGTTTCTCTCAGCCACGTCCCACAAACGGCATTTTGTTGGCCATCACGGTCACAAACAGGATGTTGGACGACAGTGGCAGTTTGGCCATGGTCATGAAGGTTTCCACCACCGAAGACATATCCATGCGCGCTTCCGGCTTGATGCTGCCGTCGGCCTGCAATATTCCGTTTGCCATGCGCTCTGTCATATCGCTGGCCACATTGCCAATGTCAATTTGCCCCACGGCAATATCAAAGGCCCTTCCATCCAGATTGGCCGCGCGCGTCAGGCCGCTGATAGCGTGTTTGGTGGCGGTGTAGGCAATGGAACCCGGGCGTGGGGCATGGGCCGAGATGGATCCATTGTTGATGATGCGCCCACCCTGGGGGGTCTGCGTCTGCATCTGCTTGAAAGCGTGCGAAAGGCAATAGAAAGCGCCATTCAGATTGGTATCGACCGCTTTGCGCCAGCTGTCCACAGCCATGTCTCCGGGCAAGGTGTGGGGCAGTGAAATTCCGGCGTTATTGAATAGCAGGTCCACACGGCCCCACTTCTGCACCACGCTTTGGAACATGCTGGCAACTTCCTGGTCGTTGCAGACGTCTGTTGAAAAAGCCAGGGCGTTGCCGGAATGGGCGCCAGCTTCTGCAAGGGTCTGCTGCAGAGCGTCTGAGCGCCTTCCTACCAGCGCGACTCTCCATCCGTCCTGCAGCAAGGCCAGCGCACAGGCCTTGCCGATTCCGGAACTGGCTCCGGTAACTACTGCCACTTTATGCATACATCGTTCTCCTGAGAACTTACGCGCGTATCAGGTTTGCAAGTGCCTCACCCATCGCGGTGGTAGAGGCAGAGCCACCGAGGTCAGGTGTTTTGGGGCCCTGAACCAGCACCTGCTCAATGGCTTTGACAATGGCATCGTGGGCCTGCCGGAATGCACCTTGACCATGCCCCAGAAAGTCAAGCATCAAGGCACCCGACCAGACCATGGCCACCGGGTTGGCGATGTTCTTGCCGTAGATGTCGGGCGCCGAGCCATGCACCGGCTCAAACAGCGAGGGAAACTTGCGGTCCGGGTTGAGGTTGGCCGAAGGCGCCAACCCGATCGTGCCGGTGGTGGCCGGGCCCAGGTCCGAAAGGATGTCACCAAACAGGTTGGTGGCAGCCACCACATCAAATCGGTCCGGCTGCAAAACAAAGCGAGCGGAGAGGATGTCAATGTGCTGCTTGTCCAGGGTGACTTCGGGGTAGTCCTGCGCCACCGCATCGGCGCGCTTGTCCCACCAGGGCATGGAAATGGCAATGCCGTTGGATTTGGTGGCTAGTGTTAAATGTTTGCGCGGGCGACTCTGGGCCAGTTCGAACGCGTACTTCAGCAAGCGGTCTGCGCCATGACGGGAGTAGACCGACTCCTGGATCACGATCTCCCGCTCGGTGCCTTCATACATGATGCCGCCGAGCGAGGTGTACTCACCCTCGGTGTTTTCACGTACCACAAAGTATTCAATGTCACCTGGCTTGCGGCCCGCCAGCGGGCAGGGCACGCCTTCAAAAAGACGTACCGGGCGCAGGTTGATGTATTGGTCAAACTCGCGGCGGAACTTCAGCAGTGAACCCCATAGCGAAACATGGTCGGGTACGGTGGCGGGCCAACCCACCGCGCCAAAATAAATGGCATCGCATGCGGACAGCTGCTCCTTCCAGTCGTCGGGCATCATCTTGCCGTGCTGCAGGTAATAGTCGCAGTGCGCCCAATCGAAGTGAAGGTACTCCAGCCCCAGACCAAAGCGCTGGTCTGCGGCCTGCAGGCTGCGCAGCCCTTCGGGCATCACTTCCCTGCCAATGCCGTCGCCAGCGATGACAGCGATCTTGAACGTCTTTGTCATGGCGTGCCTCCAGGTTAAACGCAGCGTGCGCCGTCCACTTCGATGCACACGCCGCTGATAAAAGCTGCCTCGTCGCTGGCCAGATACAGCGCAGCATTGGCAACGTCCAACGCCGTGGAGAAACGCCCCAAAGGAATGGAGGACAGAAACTTATTCCGGCGTGCCTCGTCGAGAGGACCACCTGCAAACTCAGCAGACAAGCCGGTGTCGGGGTTGAAAACCGGGTTGATGCAGTTCACACGGATGTTGTCCGGGCCCAGTTCGGCAGCCAGCGACTTGCTGGTGGTAATCACCGCGCCTTTGGAGCCGTTGTACCAGGTCAAACCGGGCCGGGGGCGTACTCCCGCGGTGGACGCAATGTTGATAAAGCTGCCACCTCCTTGTTGACGAAATACGGGTACTGCGTGGATGGTGGAGAGGTAAATGCTCTTGACGTTGACCGCGTAGCAGCGGTCAAACTCATCTTCGGAGACTTCCAGCGCAGGACGATTGCGATGCGTCCAGCCCGCATTGTTGACCATGCAGTCCAGTCGGCCATAGCTTTGAATTGCAGCCTCCACCAGTGCCTTGACCTGGGCGCTCTGGGTGACATCGGCCGCTACATAGCTTGCCGTGCCCCCTGCCGCAACGATGGCTTGCACCACTTTCTCTCCCAAGGCCTGCTGAATGTCGTTGACGACCACTTTGGCCCCGTGGGATGCCAGATGTTTGGCAATGCCTTCGCCAATGCCACCGCCAGCTCCAGTAACGATGACGACCTTGTCCTGTAAACGCATAGTGTTCCTTTGCAAAAATAATCAGCCGTGAAAAACGGCAACGGTTTTGAGTGTGGTGAAGCCCAGCAGGGCCTCAAACCCTTTTTCGCGGCCATGGCCGGACGACTTCACACCGCCGAACGGCAGTTCCACACCGCCACCGGCACCGTAGTTATTGATGAATACCTGGCCACTCCGCAGGCGGCGGGCCATGCGGAACTGACGTGCACCGTCGCGCGTCCATACACCCGCCACCAAGCCAAACTGGGTTGCATTGGCCAGTTCGACTGCGTGGTCTTCGTTGTCGAACGCCATCGCCGCCAGCACCGGGCCAAACACTTCCTCTTGCGCTATGCGGTGCGCCACAGGCACATCGCGCAGCAACACGGGAACCTGGTAGAAACCGCTGTCCGGTGCCTGCGACACCAGCTGACCTTCGGCCACGGTGCCGACGCCACTGGCACGAGCCTCGTCCAGCAGACCCTGCACGCGCACCTGTTGGCTGGCGCGAATCAGCGGCCCCAGGTCCAGGTCCATCGTCGCTGGGCCTACGCGCAGGGCCTTGAATGCAAGGCCAAGGCGCTCCAGCAAAGGCTCGTAAATGCTTTGCTCGATCAGCACGCGCGATCCAGCACTGCAGGTTTGCCCCGCGTTCTGGACAATGGCGTTGATCACCACGGGTACCACCGCGTCCAGATCGGCGTCTGCAAAAATGACCTGCGGGCTCTTACCTCCGAGCTCCAGCGTCACAGGGCAATGGCGCGCAGCAGCTACTTGCTGAATCAGTGTGCCGACATTCGGGCTGCCGGTGAAACTGATGTGATCAATGCCCGTGTTGCGCGCCAGTGCGTCGCCCACTTCATGCCCCAGCCCTGTCACGATATTGATGGTGCCCGCCGGAAAGCCCACTTCGGCTGCGAGCTGGGCCACCCGGATCAGGCTCAGGCAGGCGTCTTCAGCGGGTTTGACCACACAGGCATTGCCCGCAGCCAGCGCGCCACCCACACTGCGCCCGAAGATTTGCATGGGGTAGTTCCAGGGGATGATGTGCCCTGTTACCCCATGGGGCTCGCGCCAGGTCATAACGCTGTAGCCGTTCTGGTAGGGAATGGTGTCACCGTGCAGCTTGTCACAGGCACCGGCGTAAAACTCAAAATAGCGAGCCAGGGCGGTGGCGTCAGCTCGGGCCTGCTTGGTAGGTTTGCCGCAGTCGCGCTGCTCCAGTCCAGCCAACTCCTCTGTGCATTCCAGCACCTTGTCAGACAGCTTTCGGAGCAGGCGTCCCCGCTCTACCGCGCTCAAACGCCCCCAGGGTCCGTTAAAGGCCTGGCGCGCAGCCTCCACGGCGTTGGCGATGTCCAGGGCATTGCTGCGCTGGATTTGGTCAAAGGGCTGTCCGTCGGAAGGATCAATGACATCCAGTGTGAGGCCCGAGCCGGAGGGAGTAGGTGTGTTGGCGATGAAATTGAATTGCATGGTCTTGTGTGTCTGTTGAGTGCACGGTCAGCGGCTGATCCAGCGCTTGAACCAGCCCAGGCCTGCACTGGTTCCGCCGGGCTGCGCATTGGCGGGACGGTACTCGCATCCGACCCAAGCCTGGTAGCCCAATTCGTCAAGCATAGCAAAGAGATAGTCGTGGTTGATCTCACCCAGATCGGGCTCGTGGCGCTGGGGAACACCGGCAATCTGGATGTGCCCCACCTTGCCCGTGGGCAGGTATTTGCGCAGCTTCATGGCCAGGTCACCTTCCACAATCTGGCAGTGGTACAGATCCATCTGTACTTTGAGGTTGGCTTCCCCCACATCGGACAACACCTGATGTGCCGTGTCCTGGCGGTTCAGAAAAAATCCCGGTATGTCACGGGTGTTGATGGGTTCGATCAGCACGTCTCGTCCCACGGCAGCGGCCTGCTGTGCAGCCCAGCGCAGGTTGCTGATGTAAGTCGGGTAATGGGCTGCATGCTCCACGCCGGCAGGCAGCAAGCCAGCCATCACATGGATACGAGGGCAGTCCAGTGCCACTGCATATTCCAGCGCCGTGGCAATGCCGGTTCGAAACTCGGTTTCACGACCGGGCAGACTGGCCAAGCCACGCTCGCCCGCGTCCCAGTCACCCGGGGGCGCATTGAACAGCACTTGCTTCAGGCCATGGGCTTTCAGTCGGGCAGCAATGTCTTCTTTGGAAAATGCGTAAGGAAACAAATATTCAACAGCCTGAAAGCCATCGCGGGCGGCGGCCTCAAAGCGGTCCAGAAAAGCGTGCTCCTGGTAGAGCATGGAGAGATTGGCAGCAAATTGGGGCATAGGTTCACCATCGCGCGCCAAATGTCTGGCGCAGCTCGTTGATTTGGAGTTCGGTCAATGGCTCGGAATTGGCAGACATCTGGCACATCAGTCGGGCCGTCTCTTCGAGCTCTTCAAGAGTAGCCATGGCCGCGGCAGGAGTGTCGTGCCACACATTGGGCCCCAGGCGTGACAACATCACTGCCCGAATGGGCGTGTCTGTCTGGCCATAGCGGGCAATGGTGTCGGCCACCAATTCAGCCACCGCCGGGTCGCCGGGGCGGTGGTAGCGGATGAGCGGAACATGCCCCACCTTCATCACAAAATAGGGTGTGAGGGCGGGCAGCAACTCGGCTTCGTTGTGCACTGCGGACCGCAAGCTCAAGGCCACACAGTGGGTGCTGTGGGTATGGATGATGCACCGTGTATTTGGATAAAAATGGCCTGCAGCGCCGTAAATACGGGCATGAAGCGCTATTGTTTTGCTAGCTTTGTCGCCGCTGATCTGCTGTGACTGCGCATCCAGCCGGGCCAGTCGCGCGGGCTCCAGATAGCCCAGACAGGCGTCCGTGGGGGTGATCAAAAATCCTCCACCCTCAGAGTCATTGAGCCGCACGCTGATGTTCCCGGCGGTGGCGTGCACGTAGCCGCGCTCGAACAGGCTGCGGCCCACACGGCATATGTCTTCGCGGGCTTGCGATTCGTTCATGCCAGCTCCGCAAAGGCCTTGCTGAAGAAGTCGTCAGAGCCGAAGTTGCCAGACTTCAGCGTGATATGCAGCCCGCCCTCGGGTGCAGCGTCGCTGTGTGCATGGCACCATGGAACCCCAGGGTCAATCTGCGGCCCAATCTTCATTTGAGAGATGTTGAGCGCCTGCACACAGGCGCCGGAAGTCTCTCCACCAGCCACCACTAACTGGCGCACGCCCCTCTCCACCAAGCCGCGCGCAATGGCAGCCAGCGCGTGCTCGACCAGTTCTCCGGCGGCCTGCACGCCCAGTTGTGCCTGCACTGCCTTGACCGCGGCGGGCTCGGCGGAAGAGTAAATCAGCACCGGTCCCTTTTTCAACAGCGGCTTGGCCCAGTCAAGCGCGTCTTGCACCACACTGGAAGCGTTGTTGGCAAGTTGCAAGGGGTCCAGGGCCAGCGCGGGCCGGCCTGAGCCAATGAATGCCTTTACCTGGCGGTTGGTGGCCAGTGAACAGCTGCCAGACAACACGGCCTGCAGGCCCGTGGCTGCGGGCAATGCACTGGTGCCAGCCGCAGGACTGAGACCAAAGTTTCCTGGCAGGCCGATAGCTACCCCGGAACCGGCAGTCACCAAGGGCATACCCTTCAATGCTGGGCCCAGGCGCATCAGGTCGTCGTTGGACACGGCGTCAACCACAGCCAGGCCTACGCCTTCAGCGCGCAATGCCTCCATGCGCCTCGCAATGGCCATGGGGCCCTGTGCGACTACCTTGTAGTCAATCAGGCCCACCTTGCGCTGGCACTGTGCCTGCAGCACCCGCACCAGGTTGGCGTCTGTCATGGGCGTGAGCGGGTGGTTTTGCATGCCACTTTCACTCAGCAGCACATCACCGACAAACAGGTGCCCTTTGAACACTGTGCGCTGGTTGTCCGGAAAAGCAGGCGTAGCGATGGTGAGGTCGGCACCCGGCACTGCAGCCAATGCGTCCATTAGCGCTTCGGTCACCGGGCCGATATTGCCCTGGGCTGTGCTGTCAAACGTAGAGCAGTATTTGAAATAGATTTGCTGTGCGCCCTGCGCCTGCAACCATTGCAGTGCGGCGATTGATTGGGCAATAGCTTCTTCTGTCGGCACGGTACGTGATTTGAGCGCCACCACCACCGCATCGGCCTCGGTGTCCAGTGGAGTGCTGGGCACGCCCATGGCCTGCACCACGCGCATGCCAGCGCGCACCAGGTTGTTGGCCAGGTCGGTGGCGCCGGTGAAGTCGTCCGCAATGCAGCCTAAAGCGATTCTCTTCATGGCTTCGGGGGCAACTCAATGCCCGGAAATATCTTGATCACTGCGCTGTCATCCTCGCGGGAGAAACCCGATGTAGAGGCTTGCATAAACATCTGGTGCGCGGTGCTCGACAAAGGCAGTGGGAACTTGCTGGCACGCGCCACATCCAGCACCAGCCCCAGGTCTTTAACAAAAATGTCCACCGCAGAGAGCGGCGTGTAATCACCCGCCAACACGTGGGCCATGCGGTTCTCGAACATCCAGCTGTTGCCCGCGCTGTGGGTGATCACGTCATAAAGGGCATGGGCATCCACCCCTTCGCGCAGACCCAATGCCATGGCCTCAGCCGCCGCAGCAATGTGCACACCGGCGAGCAACTGGTTAATGATCTTGACCTTGCTGCCGGCTCCAGCCTTATCACCCAGGCGATAGACGTTGGCGGCCATTGCGTCGAGAAGCGGGCCCACGGCGGCATAGGCTGCAGGTGTGGCCGAAGTCATCATCGTCATTTGGCCGCTGGCCGCCTTGGCGGCGCCGCCGGAGATGGGAGCGTCCACATACAGGATGCCCTGCGCTGCCAATCGGGCCTCCAGGGCCATGGACCAGTTCGGGTCTACCGTAGAACACATCACGAACACGCTGCCTTTGGCCATGGTGGCGGCACATCCGTTGTCACCGAACAGCACTGCTTCTGTTTGTGCAGCATTCACCACCACAGAAACAATGACAGAGCAGTGTTTTCCCAGCTCTGCGGGCGATGCGCAAGCAACTCCCCCATCAGCAGCAAAAGCCTGCGCAACTTCACCTCGAACATCAAAGACATGCACCTTGCAGCCATGGCGGCGCAAGGAGGCGGCCATGCCGCTGCCCATGGCACCCAGGCCTACCAAACCCACGTTCATCCCGTTATCCGTTGTCATGTTGTGCGTTCCATTCGATCTCATCTGTTTACTTGCTTTGAACCAGGCGTTTTTGCGCTACCAGATCAGTGGCCAATTTCACCCCGGTCTGTGTCCAGAAGGCCGGGTCTGCCTGCCCAATGCGGGCGATGGCGTTGTCCATATGTGCTGTCGCTGCCAGTCGTGCTGCATTGGCATCGCCATCCTCAATGGCCTGAACGATCAGTGCATGCTCATTGAGCACCTGTCGGGCAAAGTCGGAGCGGCGTGCCTCATTGGCGCGGGTCACCCGCGTCGCGCCTTGCAGAAATTGACCCAAGTATTCGAGCGTTCTGATCAAAAAGGGGTTGCGCGCGGCTTCAGCTATGGCGCGGTGGTATTGCACGTCTTCGTCCACGCCATCCCCCCCGGCCTGAACCGCCTTATCGAGTTGAGACAGTGCTTTGCGAATGCGCCGGATATCGGTCTGTTTGCGGCGTTGTGCTGCCAGAGCGGCAACTTCGGCCTCCAGAGCGCGGCGAACTTCCACCATCTGGATAACCGCCTGGCGTGACACCGACGAACTGACATCAAAGTTAAGCGGCGAAAAACCGACTTCCTTGACATAGACGCCACTGCCCTGGCGGGATTCCACCAAGTCCAGTGATTTGAGTCGTGACAGTGCTTCGCGGACCACGGTGCGACTGACTGCAAACCGCAGCACCAGCGCCGCCTCCGTAGGCAGTTTGCTATTGGCACCCAATTGACCGTCGCGAATCTGGGCTGCCAAAGCATCGGCTACCTGGTCTGACAACCGAGCACCGGTGGCGGTGGGCTTGAACGTTGCAGGCATGGTATTGACCGGCTTACCCTTGGGGCCCTACTTGGCGTAGACCAGGTCGCGCAAGCCCAGAGAAATGACGGGTACATACGAGATCACCATCAGGCAAGCCAGTATCACCAGCACAAAAGGAATCAGGTCCTTGATCATACGGTCAAGCGAAATGCGCGCCACCGTGCAGGCAGCAAACAGGTTCACCCCAAAAGGCGGAGTGATCATGCCCAGCGCCAGATTCACGACCATGATCAGCCCGAAGTGCACCGGGTCAATACCAAAGTGCATGGCCACCGGTGCAAGGATGGGAGCCAGCACAATGATGGCCGCGCTGGTTTCGATGAACATGCCAATCAAGAACAATGCCGCATTCACACCCAGCAAAAAGTAGAAGGGTGACTTCAATACGTCTTGCAACCAGTGACCAATTGCATCGGGCACACCGGCACGGGTGATGAGGAACGCAAACAGCCCCGCATTGGCGATGATGAACATGATGACCGCGCTGGACATCACCGACTTTTGCAAAATCACCATGAGGTGGCTGGGCTTGATCTCGCGGTAAATCAGCATACCCACAATCAACGCGTAGAAAACGGCAACGGCAGAGGCCTCGGTAGGTGTGAATACACCGCCGTAAATTCCGCCCAGAATAATGACCGGCATCATCAGCGCCCAGCCCGCCTGCCAGCTGGCCGTGCCAAAACTCAGGCGACCGTCACCGTCGTTTTTGCCCCAGCCCTTGTATCGGCAATACACCCACACAAACAGCATCAGCGCACAGCCAATCAGGAGACCAGGGCCAAAGCCGGCAATGAACAGTTCGCCAATCGATACTTCGGCGCTCACGCCGTAGAGAATCATGGGAATGGAAGGCGGAATGATCACGCCGAGTTCAGCGCTGGTGGCTTGCAGCGAAGCCGCCCAAGGGGTTGGGTAGCCGTGCTTGATGAGAGCAGGGATCAGGATGGTTCCGATGGCGAAAGTGGTGGCCACTGAGGAGCCGGACACTGCAGCAAAGATCATGCAGGTAAGCACGCAGGTCATGGGAAGGCCGCCCTGCACGCCACCCACAATGCTTTTGGCAAACTCCACCAAGCGGCGCGAGATGCCGCCTGTTTCCATGATGTTGCCTGCCAGAATAAAAAATGGAATGGCGGCCAGCGGAAACTTGTTGATCGAATTGAACATTTCCTTGACGGAAATGAGCATGTGGGCGTTGTTGACTTGAATGCCAAGTATCGACGCCAGGCCTATGGAAACCGCCACCGAGATGGTGAGTGCGAAGCACAGCACCATCGTAATCAGCATGACAAAGCTCATTGCGCAGTCTCCAGTTCCATGCGTTGGGGATCAATCAGATTGCCCAAAATGCCGATGACGGAGAAAACGCCGCCCACCGGCAGGGCCAGGTAGGCCCAGAACATGGATACATCCTCCAGTCCGATGACGGTCTGGACCCTGCCGCGCTGCGCGTAGTCCCAGCCCCACCAGATGATGACCGCCACGAGCGTGAGCGCCGCCAGACTGACAACCCAGTCCAGCACCCGCTTGATTTTGGGAGGGCTCCAGCGGTAGAGTACGTCCACGCTCACCATCGCACCCCTGCGAAAGGCGACGGGGATGCCCATGAACACCATCCAGATCAGGCTGAAGCGAATGATCACTTCGGTCCACTCTGCGGGCGCTTCCACGACAAAGCGCATGATGATCTGGAACAGTCCCAGACACGCGGCTAGTGCCAGCATGGCGCACGCCACCGCCATGGAAAAGCCGGTGCAATAGTGTTCCAGTTTGAGGAAGGTGTGTTTCATACGCTTCTCGGTCAGGATGGGTCAGAAAAAACGCCCGATACCCTTGCGGGGCGGGCGTAAGCAGCTACTACATTGATAGCAGCTGTCGAACGGAAAGTTACTTGACGTTGCGGATGGCGTCGATGTTGGCCTTGCCAAACTGCTTTTCGAAGTCTGCGTTCACAGTAGTCAAGGCGCCGACGAACTTGGACTTGTCCACGTTTTCCACCACGTTCATGCCCTTGCTGCGCAAGTCGGCAACGCCACTGGCGTCATCCGAATCCACGCGCGCGCGGTTCGCCTTGGCGCCTTCCTTGGCGGCTTCCAGGAAAGCCTGTTTGTCGGCAGCAGCCAGTTTTTCAAACGCGCCCTTGTTCATCAGGAAAATCGCAGGTGAGTACACGTGGCCGGTCAGCGAGAGATGCTTTTGCACCTGGTCAAACTTGGCAGACATGATGACCGAGAGGGGGTTTTCCTGACCATCCACAGTACCTTGCTGCAATGCAGTGAACACTTCAGGGAAAGCCATGGGCGTGGTGATGATGCCAAAGCCTTTGTAGGCGGCTACGTGCACCGGGTTTTCCATGGTGCGCATCTTCAGACCCTTGAGGTCGTCCGGGCTATTGACCGCACGCTTGCTGTTGGTCATGTGGCGAAATCCATTTTCTGCCCAAGCCAAGGCCTTGAAGCCCTTGGAGTCAAACTTGCCCAGCATGTCCTGGCCAATCGAACCATCGAGCACAGCGCGTGCATGCGCTTTGTCACGGAACAGGAAAGGGATGTCCAGAATCTTGGCTTCTGGAACGAAATTGGGCACGGGTCCGGTGGAGCTGAAAGCCAGCTCCTGGGTGCCTAACTGCACTGCTTCAATCGATTCGCGTTCGCCACCCAGGGAGCCTGCGTAGAAGGTCTGGATCTTGTAGCGTCCGCCGGTGCGCTTTTCCACTTCCTTGGCGAAGGTGTCGATGGCCACACCCTGGTGCGAGTTTTGTGCCACGGAGATACTGATCTTCATGGTGGTCTGCGCCGCAGCGGTTGCCACCAGACCCATGGCCAGTGACAGACCCAAAAACAGTTTGCTCAATTTCATGCGATGTCTCCTTGGTTTAGAAATACAAAGTTGTCATACAACTTTTGCTGGCTGGATTTTTATCGAATCGGGTGTGCGACGGCATCGGTGTTTTCCCTGACGTAATCGCGAATGATGTCTTCAAAGCTGCTTTCCGGCAGTAAACCCAAGCCGGCGGCGCGCGTAGCCTGAATACGTGCAGGCCAGGTTTTGACGATGTTGTAAACGGCTGCATCGGGAGCCCAGTCGATCAAGGCCGCCACTTGCGGCCCGGCTACACGCTCCAGCGCCGCAGCCATGTCAGCCGGTGTGGTGGTGATGGCGGGCAGGGTCAGCGCGGTGCGCGGCCCCCAATCCTGATCACTGGTTTGGGCAGCGCACACCAGGCCAGCAATGGTGCGGCCCGCTGACGACAGGGCTACCGGGGTTTCCGGTGGCACCGGGCAGGTGGCCCGCCCGCCGGCCAGTGGTTCGCGCAGCATTCCGCTCAAAAAGCTGGAAGCTGCGCCGTTGGGCTTGCCGGGCCGCACACTCACCGTCATCAGGCGCACTGTGCGGCCCTGGATAAAGCCTTTGCGGCTGAAATCGGCCATCAGTTGTTCACCGACAAACTTCTGTATGCCATAGCTGCTTTGCGGTGTGGGCAAGGTCGAGTCTTCGATGACGGCAGGCAGGGGCGTGCCAGGCGCATCACCAAACACCGCCAGCGAACTGGCAAACACCAGCATCGGTCGGGTTTGAAGAGCCCGGCAGGCTTGAAGCAGCGCCAAAGTGGCAGCAAAGTTGCTGCGCATACCCAGATCGAAGTCAGCCTCACATTCGCCACTGACTGCGGCTGCGAGATGAAAAACCACATCGGTATTCGCGGGGACCACTTGTGTTTTGGTTAAGTTGCTTTCTAGCAAGTCATTGAGATCCCCAGTGACAACGACCACTCTCGGGTCATCTGCAAGGTCTTGCGGCGGAGCATACCGATCCACCAATGAGATGCTTGCTACGGAGCGGATTGCCCCGCCTGCGAGCGCCAGGTGCTCTTGATTTAGCAGTGCGCGGGCAAGCCGTACACCCAGAAAGCCGGCTCCGCCGGTGATAACGATATGACAGCCCTGTGCGCTGTCTTTGTTGGAAGTCGGCATGGTGTTGAGTCCTCAAAACCATCAGTCTAGCGGTGACACAGGCAAATGCCCCCCAGGCACCAATCGCCGTTCTCCGTCAGCGCGGCGCGATTCTGCTGGCCAATGGCTTGGGTACGTAGTCCACCACAAAGCGACAGTCCTGTGGCGAAGCGGAACGAAGTGCAGCACAGCGCGCGGAAATCGATTGAGGTGTTGGTTTCTCACCTACTTCTACCCAGCGCAGCAAAGCCTCAAACAGCGGCGGGTACATCGCATCGCCCCAATAGCTGTGCTCGCTTGAATCCACAAAATTTTGAACCAATCGTTGACCGTTGCCTGCCGCTTCCATTCGCCGGCGAAGCGTGTCTTGCCCTTCTACAAATACAGTGGCGTCGCCAATGCCATGCGCTGCGACAACGGGCACAGCGAAGCGCCCGCTGTGATCGACATCCGCTGCAAAGCGCGCAACTGCCTTTGGATCAGCTTTGAACCGCGGCACTGCGGCGTTCAAGGCTGCATCATTGCTCGACCCCACATAGCGAACCCCTTCGTTACCAAATGGGCTCGCCCCACCATTTTTGGCCACCAGGTCTTGCAAGGAGAATGTGCCCCAGTTCAGATGGCTAAGCACAGAGTTTTCGGGAATTTTCAGTACATCAACAATCGTTTTTAGTTTCTGTGCTTGTTCGGTTGTGCGCTGCGCCGCCGGCTTGCTCAGGCCCAGGCACTCGTTGGCTCGCGCCGCAAGTTCGGTACTGGTGAGTGCAGCGCCTGCAGGAAGCCCGATTGCCAAGGAGTACTGCGCTTCATTGGGGCGAGGATGGTTGTTGCACAGATGCTGATAAATAGCGCGTAAATCGAGACGAAAGTCGTAGGTCACTGGTCCCGCAACCACTCCGCTGGTCAGCAAAATCCCCTCCCACGATTGCGGAAACATCTCGGCAGCCCGCGTGGCGACCATTGCTCCCCAAGACTGCCCATGAAGCAGAGTTCGCTTTGGGCTGGCAACGTGATCAACAAAGATGCGTCGCACGCGCTCGGTATCCTCAGTCGCTGTGGTGACAGCAAAGCCGCCTTGGCGAAACACCGATCCTGCCCAGGCATGACCTTGGGTCAAGGTGATTGCCCAGCGCTTGATATCTTCATCAGCGCGCGTTGTTTTCGGCTCACCCAAAGAGGGCCCGCCGTGGGCATGAACCACGAGCACGCCGCTCCACTTTGCCGGCATGGCAATCAGATAATGCGCCCCCGCTGAATCTTGACCACGCAAACAGTTCACGCCCTCAGGCACGCCC
>CAJBMJ010000245.1 GCA_903954045.1 uncultured beta proteobacterium
GCACGTACTGCGGATCAGCGGCCACAGTCATCCCGATTTCCAACAGTCGCTGCTCAGAGTAGCTTAAATCCCGCGCTGGTGTAGTGGCGCGATCGCGGAGTTCCAGTTGATCCAGGAGTGCATCCACATGCCTGGCCAGTGCTCGGTGTTCGGAAAGCTGTGAGAACAAGCCCAATCGCTGCTTATAGCTCCACATTGCGCCAATACACAAGTTGTCGCGCACGCTTAGCGTCGGAAAAAAGTTGCTAACCTGAAAACTGCGACCAAGCCCAGAGCGCGCCAGTTTGTACGATGGCAGGCCTGTCACATCACGGCCGTGCAGTCGGATACTACCCGCGTTCGGCATGAGTTGCCCAGAAATCAATGCGAACAACGTTGACTTGCCAGCACCATTCGGGCCGATTAAGGCCAGTCGCTCCCCTTCGCGGACCGTCAGCTCTGTGCCCCGAATGACTTCCGTCAAGCCAAAAGACTTACGTAGGCCCGAAATTTCAATTGCGTTCATTTACTGCTCCCTCTGCGGCGGAGCATCCGTACCAGCCACACACACAAAATAATCCCCGATATCCAAAGAATGAGCAGCAGATGAGTAGACCCAAGAGAGTGCCAGCCAGGAAGTCGGGAAGCCTCGCCAAGAAAAATCTGATACGCTGTTTCGACCAAAATTACGAGCACCAAGGCAAAACCAAAAATGGTCGCCCCCGACGTTGCAATGTTTCGTGGCTCGCTGCGTCGCTGCCAAGTGCTTTGGCACAATCCAGCTATCCCGTACGGTGCCGCCCAAACCAAAGTCACGAATACGAAGCCATAGTAGAAAAGCCAAGCCCGAGTCCAGTCAGATACAACACTATTCATGACACTAAGAAATATCGCGCCCAACAATGGTCCAAAGGTGCTGCTAATGCCTCCTATGACTGTCATAAGCAGCACATCGGCTGAGTTATGTAAGGACACCGAATCGACTGTGACAATTTCGAACGCCAATGCCGACAGAGCGCCGGACACACCTGCCATTGTGCTGGCGACAATATACGAAGCCCACCGCACGTTGGCTGCACAAAATCCCGAAAATTCTGTTCGTTGCGGGTTGTCGCGCACCGCCAATGTGGCCATTCCAAAAGGAGTGCCGGCAAGCCAATGCATAGCGGTTAACAGTAATAGCGACCATGCAGCGGTAAATATCAATTGCGCGCCACCCAGACCATAATCCACTCCAAAAAGTGAACGAACGTCTGTGCGGTGCAGAGTTACACCAGCCTCGCCGCCGAAGAAAGAGGGAAACATCAGGAAGCATGCAGCAACGAGTTCCCCGAGCCCCAGCGTTACCATAGAAAATGCCACGCCAGATCGTCTGGTTACAGGGAAGCCAAGTGCGACCCCACAGCACAACCCTACGAATGCGCCAACTAGTGGCAATAGTTCGTATATACCCCAGCTATGCCCAAACCAGCGCACTGCATGAGCTGTGACGAAAGCGGCCAAGCCAAAATTCACCGCATGACCAAAAGAAAGCATTCCTGTGCGTCCAAACAATAGTTGGTAGCTCAGACCAAAGGACCACCAGATTAGTATCTGTGTGGCGAGCTGCACATAGAAATTTCCAGCTGCAGTCGCTAGCAAACTCACAAGGAAAAACATTAGGGCTAGTCCAACAAACTTTTGTCGAAAACGTATGTTTGGCAAGTATTGACTGGCGCCCACGACCCCTCCCCTAAATCGTTCTGAAGTCATGCGTCCCTCCGTCCCATCAAGCCGCGAGGGCGTACGAGCAAAAATGCGACCATTAATGCGTATGGCGCCATTGGCGCGAGATGTGAGACCTTGACCTCTGATAGAGCTCCCCATGCAGCGCCACCTAGCGGTGCAAACACCTGACCGAGGCGCAGGTCAACAGCTATTAGCAACGTCTGAACCAACCCGACCAAAATGGATGCTAGGAATGCACCAGGTATCGATCCCAAACCACCTATAACCACAACCACAAAAATTGTCGTACCCAGCTGCGTCGCCATGGACGGCTCAGTGGTGAGTGCAGCGCCACCGATCACGCCTGCCAATGCTGCCAGGGCGCTACCAAGTCCGAACACCCACATGAATACCTGACCAGTATCGTGTCCGAGATTCTCCACCATCAACGGATGGGAAAGTGCAGCGCGCACAATGAGTCCAACCTTGGTGTAAGTCACGAGAATGTACAGACCCGCCAATGCGGAGGTGGTAACCAGCACCATGAATCCCTTGTATGCAGGGTAGGGCGTACCGAACAGCTCAAACAAACTTCCTTTGAGTACTTCTGGAAAGCTGTATTCAACTGGCCCGGTGCCCCAGACCAGCTTGACCATTTCCTCGATCAGTAGGGCCAGCCCGAAAGTAAATAGCAGTTCGACCACATGTCCGCGAGCATGGAGTGCGCGCAGGAACCATCGCTCCAAGGCACATCCAATGATCCCCACGGCCACAGGCGCAAATAGCAAGGCAACCCAAAAGCCAAAGTGCTTTGCGAGCGTGAATCCAGCGTATGCGCCAAGCATGTAAAAGCTTGCGTGGGCGAAATTCATGATCCCCATGAGACTAAAGATGAGGGTCAGACCGGAAGCAAGCAGAAAAATCAAGAATCCGTAGGTCAAGCCATTCAGCAGGGATGAAGCTAATACTTCCATAGGGAACTCGACAGTGCTAATCAGACAATTTTGGGGGAATTCAGCGCGCTGGGCGCTGCATCTGGCACGCCATGATCGGCTCTGTTTCGTTTGCAGGGATCATCGCATCAGTGCGAAATCCATATGGCAATCCTTCGACACCAAATTTGACTTTCCTTCCGTCCGTCGCCTCAAAAGTCTGGATAAACATCGGAGCTAGCAACTGATGGTCCGCTGCCCGCATTTGCACCTCGCCAAATGCGCCTTGGGTCTTAAAACCTTCAAGGGCAAAGGCGACGCTTTTAGGGTCAATTGAACCAGCCTTTTTCGCAGCCTCACCCAACATGTTTACCATTTCAATGACGCCGGTGTGAAAGATGTCGCTTTTTGGATACCTTGACTTGAAGTTGTCATAGATAGCTTTGGCACGAGGCGGCAGCGCGTTTGTCTCCCAAGTCGTGATGAGTCGCAGCGCTCCAACTCCAGCAAGACCGACCGCCGTGGGGGCACCCAGAGCGTTACCGTAGTATGTGTAGAACTTGACCTTCAGTCCAATGTCCTTTGCAGCCTTAATGAGCAGCACCAAATCTTGCCCAAAGTTTCCCGTAATCACGGTATCGGCTCCTGATGCCTTGATCTTTGCGACGTAGGGAGAAAAGTCCTTGATGCTTCCAATTGGATGGCGCTCCTCTCCGGCAATGGCGACATCAGGTCGCATAGCACTCAAATAGCTTTTTGCTGATGCCTCAACCTGCTGACCAAAACTGTAGTCCTGGTTAATTAGGTACACCTTATTCACCGTTTTGTCACGGGTTATATGCGAGGCCAGAGCGAACATGCGCATCCGCACGTGCGGATCAAAGCGGAAATGCCAGAAAGAGCATTGCGCCTCAGTAAAGGCAGGGTCAATCGCCTGATGGTTGAGATAGAGTACTTCGCGCCCGGGATTGCGGTCGTTATAGGTATTGATGTTTTCTATCAATCCTGAAACTATCGCGGAACTGCCTCCACCTACGAAGTAGCGAATTCCACTTTCAGATGCCTTGCGAAAAATGTTTATCGCCTCCTGGGCTTTTCCTTTGGCATCAAACGCCACTACCTCGAATTTGAGGTCCTTGCTTCGAGAATTGAACTCATCAACGCTTGCCTGCAACGTTCGCAGATTCGTTTCACCTTGACTCTGAAATGGACCGGAAAGCGGCTCCACAACGGCCAACCGCATGGTTTGCTGAGCCATTGAGTCGCTGGCAAGCGCTAGCCATAACGCTGCACAGAGAGCTATCTGGTGTTGGCTCAGCAAGCTCTTGACGAAATTGAGCAATTGATTCATTGGGGTTGTCTCCTGACGAAGGTAAATGGAAATTGGATGCTCCTAAAAACATCCTCAAGCACGCTTCTCAGCTTATCGAAGCTAAATTTATCTGTCAACAGATTTTTTACTGGTCGGTAGGTTTTTTTAAGGGGATTGCATTTAAACCTATGTTTTTCAAACAGTTTGCCGAAGCGCCTCCCTCCGAAGTCCAACCCAATGGCTTCTAACCCTCTATTGACTGAGCGATATTGGTAGCCTGCCAACTTAGCTCCAGTGCGCAGCCAATTCTTTCGCGATCATGATTTTTCGATGAAAGACTGCTAAAGTCTTTTTTTACTGATAACTAAAAATACAATTGACAAATAAATTTATATTTGGCACATTTCAACCTCCAACTCCGTATAGCACCCATGCGAATTTCCTCCTTCCGTCGCCCCTACTTGTCAACTCCAATTTCTCAGGGCGGAAGAACCGAACGATCTGGTTCGATGTACTCAAAGCAATCTTGCTCCGCTGATTCGAGGTGTAGCCAGACAAAGTGTGACTGAAGGGCTGCGAGCGAAAGAAACTCAAATGAAGTCTTCCTCTCCAACGATCACTGCGTATAAACATTGGCTGGGATCGAATGAACTGCTAGATAGCCTTAGGGCTAATGCACCGGAATTTTCGGAAATCCGGCGCGATCTGCACCGCCATCCTGAATTGGGATTGGCAGAACATAGAACTTCACAACTTGTCGCCAAACTTCTTAGTTCTTGGGGCTACGATGTACATCTTGGTTTGGCTACTACCGGTGTTGTTGCCACACTCCATCGTGGATCGGGGAACAAGCGCCTCGGCTTGAGGGCTGATATGGATGCACTGCCAATTCAAGAAACCAGCGGCCAAACATGGGCGAGTGTGCATGAAGGAGTGATGCATGCGTGCGGACATGACGGCCACACGACGATGCTGCTTGCAGCGGCGCATCACTTGGCAGAGAGGGGTGAATTTTCTGGAACTCTGCACTTGATCTTTCAACCGGCAGAGGAGCATCCCGGAGGGGCTAAGCTGATGGTTGATCAGGGCCTCTTTGACAAGTTTCCATGTGACGCGGTATACGCAATGCACAACATGCCAGGCATTGTGCAGGGGCGACTTATGTTTAGGGAAGGTCCGGCAATGGCCTCCTCTGACGATGTCACGGTTACGCTGCACGGGCCTGGAGGCCACGCTGCGTCACCTCACCGCACTGCGGATCCAATTGTTGCTGCGGCTGCCATCGTGACGGCATTGCAGACTATCGTTTCACGCAATGTGGATCCGCAGCAGGCAGCTGTCGTCACCGTGGGAGCGTTTCATGCCGGAAGCGCAAACAACGTGATTCCGAAAGTTGCACGACTGGAACTGAGCGTGCGTGCATTGGAACCTGGGGTTCGTGACCTCTTGGAGCAGCTTATCCACACTGTAGTCCAGGGCCAGGCCGCGAGCTTTGGGGTGCGAGCGGTAGTGGACTACCGCAGGGACTATCCAGTGCTCGTCAATTCCAAGCGGGAGACAGAGTTTGCGCGTGCGGTGGGTGCGGAACTGCTTGGAGAGGACGGCATTGAACGCCAAGGTCCAGCCATTATGGGCAGTGAAGACTTTGCAGTGATGTTGCAGCAGCGTCCTGGCAGCTATGTACTGATTGGAAATGGTACGGGTGATGGCAGTTGCATGCTACATAACGCCGACTACGACTTCAATGATGACAACCTTCACGTGGGCGCAGCCTTTTGGGTCAGGTTAACCGAACGATTCCTTTGCAACTAAATCATTACTGGAGAGAGCAATGAAACTAAACAGACGACAAATTCTCGCGGCTGGTACTCTAGCCTGTGGGATCCCGTTGCCACTTCTGGCACAAAACGCTGCGGTGCTAAATATTGCACTTTTCCCTGAGCCGCCAACGCTTCTGGCAGCCTTTGGGGGAGTTGCACCAGCACAGTTGGTTAACGGCAACATCTACGAGAGCTTACTGCGCTTTGACGATAAGCTGAAGCCGCTACCGAATTTGGCCACTGACTGGACAATCTCTAAAGATGGCCTGACCTATACCTTTAAACTCAAATCCGCAGTAACTTGGCACGATGGCAAGCCGTTTACAGCTGCCGATGTTGTATATACCGCTGACGTATTCATGAGGAAACTAAATCCTCGTTTCAGACTGGCACTTGCATCGGTTCAAAGTATTCAGGCTTTAGACACTCACACGGTTGAGTTCAGATTGAATTCACCATTTCCTCCCTTCATTCAATTGTTCGATGTCAACACCTTTCCGATCGTGCCTAAGCATCAATTTGAGGATAGTGATCTCTCTCGCCCCCCGGCTGTTACACCAATAGGCACTGGTCCATATAAGTTCAAGGAGTGGCAACGCGGCTCGTCCATTCAGCTTACCAGGAACCCTGGCTACCACGTCGCTGGCCTACCAGCTATAGAAAACGTGTATTTCCATGTAATTCCCGATGCATCGTCGCGGGCAGCGGCATTTGAGTCCGGCCGAGTCGATGTGTTGCCAGGTGGATCTGTTGAGTTTTTTGATGTTGGCCGCTTGAGCAAACTGCCAGGCGTGTCTGTCACCACAAAAGGTTCGGAAAAGTTGGCTCCCTTAGCCATGCTTTGGATCAACCACCGCACTCCTCTACTTAAAGACGTACGCGTGCGGCGCGCATTGATGCATGCCATCGACCGCAACGGACTCGCCAAAGTAGTCTGGCAGGGTTTTGCCGAACCGGCAACAGGCCCGCTAAACCGCTCGACGGCGTTTTACACCTCAAAAGTTAACAGCTATCCATACGATGCAATCAAAGCCAAGAAACTGCTGGCCGAGGCGGGCTACAAAGGTGAACCAGTGCGTCTACTCGGCATTCCTTATGGTGAGGTCTGGACGCGCACGGCCGAAATGGTCAGACAGAATTTGCTTGCAGCGGGCTTCAATATTCAGCAGGTTAATGCTGATTTGCCTGGCGTTGTTTCGCGTCAGTCAAACTGGGACTTTGACCTTGCGTTCACTTTTTACTACCAGTACGGTGACCCTTCAATTGGCGTTGCCAGAAATTACATCAGCAGTGAGATAAAAAAGGGTTCAACTTTCAACAACGTTGGCGGCTATGAGAGTGCCAAGGTTGATGCAATGTTCGTCCGAGGCGGGCGTGAAGTTGAACCAAGCAAGCGCGCTGAAAGTTACGCCGAGGTGCAACGCACGATGGTCGATGATGTGGCTGCGGCTTGGTTGCTGGAACTCAACTTCCCCACCGTCTACCGCTCCCGTATCGATAACGTGATCAACAGTGCCCTGGGGTTGAACGACAGTCTGGCGCGCGCGACTGTACGGAAATGAATCGAAAAACAACAGCTCATGAATAAACTCTGGTTTTTCATCCGTCGTCTACTGCAAGGCGCGCTTACCCTGCTGGCGATTGCTGTTATCAATTTCGTTTTGATTCGAATGGCTCCGGGGGACCCTGCGATGGTGATGGCCGGCGAATCTGGCTCGGGTGACGAACTGTTTTTGCAACAGCTGCGAGAGCGTTTTGACTTGGATCGGCCGATACCAGCACAGCTTGGTAGCTACCTCGGCCATCTGATGCGCGGCGACTTAGGTGAATCCTACCGGCAGCAGCAGCCCGTGCTCGACTTGATCTTGGAGCGACTACCCGCTACGTTGTTGCTCACCGGCACGGCATTGGTCATTTCGCTGGTGCTAGGGGTTTCCTTGGGCGTGTGGGCTAGCGCGCGCGTCGGCACCTGGAAAGACAGCGCGATTTCAGCCTTGGCCACATTGTTCTACGCTACTCCACTGTACTGGTTGGCTCTGCTTGCGGTGCTTGCATTTTCACTGTGGCTACCGTGGCTACCGCCTTATGGCTAC
>CAJBMJ010000246.1 GCA_903954045.1 uncultured beta proteobacterium
CGGATTGCACTTGCCATCTGTTGGGTATTGGCCATGTGTGGGGCGGCTCCGGGGTAAAAGGAGTTAAAACTGGGGTAAACCCGGCATTTTACCGGGCCTTGGAGCGCAGGCCGATCCGGCCGCATTCGCGCTACAGTGCGTGGCATGCAAGGCCTGCACCTCACCGCCGATCTCACCCACTGCCGCTGCGACGACGTGTGGCTGACCGACGCCACGCGTTTGCTAGAGCGGTGTGTGCTGGCGGTGCAGCAAGCGGGCCTGCAGGCGGTGAACCAGTTGGCGCATACCTTCCCTGCCACTCCCCACGGCCCGGGTGGGGTGACGGCCACCGTGCTGCTTGCCGAGTCGCACTTGTGCGTGCATACCTGGCCGGAGCAAAGCAACGTGACACTCGATGTGTATGTGTGCAACTTTGGGGGTGATCATTCTGCCAAGGCCCATTTGCTCCTGCAAACGCTGATCGATCTGTTTGATCCGCTGCATTGCAGTCGCAGCGCGCTGCAGCGTGGCGGGATTTAGTAGGAGGCTCTAGCCTGAGCGGCAGGGCGTTCTGCTCCGTGTCCCCCGGCCTACGGCCTCCTCCTTTTACCTGCGCAGAACGCCCTACCGCACAGGCCTCTGATCATGCTGCGTCCCGTCCTGCTAAGTGGCCCAGTGTGAACGCTTCTTCAAACACTGAGTAGCCTGCCCAATCGCTGTGGGCAAAGTGCAACCGACCGGCTTGTAACGAAGATTGCTTCTTTTTTGATAGCTGCTTACGCCCACTCCACGAGGGCGAGAACCCGATTTCACCCTGAGAATTGGGCACTGGCACCGCCATGGCGTGCCCATAGCGGGTGATGTCCATGTGGGTTGCCTTGGCTGGCAAGTCGGGGTGCGCAGCAGCCAGTTCCGCAACAATCTCCTCGCGCCAGGCCGCCCACGGCCGCTCCAACAGAAACTTGCGGCCATCCATGCGACTGCCCGCCATGTCTCCCAGTGCCCTGTAGTGTGTAAGCACTGTGGGCCC
This sequence comes from uncultured beta proteobacterium, assembly GCA_903954045.1. Classification (GTDB taxonomy): domain Bacteria; phylum Pseudomonadota; class Gammaproteobacteria; order Burkholderiales; family Burkholderiaceae_C; genus Allorhodoferax. Next base: position 1,010 of record CAJBMJ010000246.1, read on the forward strand.
TGGAACCGGCCGCAGACTCTGGTGCATGGCATCCACATAGCCCAGACCCGATGCTCCATACAGCACGTTGTCCCAGCTGGGCGCCGGGCCAGGCCGGTCATGCAAGGGCGCCTTGATGTGGATATTGGCCACCAACCAAGGCGCGTAGACCATGCGCCGGGCAGCGGCCACGAGAAACTCTGGCGCTTTTTGCACCACCCGTGCCGCTACGAAGATTGGCAAGGCAACCACTGCCCGTTCCGCCTGCCAGCGCTCCACTTGTTGCGTAGCTGTGTTGAAACTTTCCACCACCACGCCGCGTGCAACCTCTTCCACTCGCAGCACCACTTGCCCGGTGTGCAAGCGCTCTTTCAAGGGTTGCGCCATGCGCCGGGTCAACCAGGCATTGCCCTCGGGCCAGGTGAGCAGGCCCTCTCGCTCAGCAGCTTCACTTCCAGGCACATGAAAGCCGTGGCGGCTGGCAAAGTAATGAATGCCAGCCCAGGCTGAAACCGTGGCGATTCCTGCGCCGTAGTCGTCCTTGCAGCAATAGTCCAGGTACCAGCGAAGCTGGGGGTCGGTCAAACCGTTGGCATCCAGATATGCTACAAATGTTATAGCTGCCAATGCTTGTTTGGCCTGCGTCCAGGGCGATTTTTGCCTTGGAATGGTCCAGATTTCGCGGTGCCGGGCTTTATCCACCAGGCTTGCAAAACGGTGGTATTGCGTCAGAGTGGAGGCATCCACATCCTGCATGGGCAGCAGCCCGTCTTGCCAGGCGTCGTTAAAGAACAAACGCTCCTGCGGACTGTGGCACAAGTGGCGCTCGTCGTACACCCAGCGCCCGGCCTGGCGTTGACGCAGTCCAAACTCTTCCAGCAGGTCTTGCACCTCTGGTGCATCGTCCCCCGGCAGGGGCAGGTAATGCGCTCCTTGCGGGCAGGCGATGCCAGCCACCTCTCCCGCACGGCTGTTTCCACCCGGGTTGTCTTCGAGCTCCAGCAGCGCAAAGTCCTCCACGCCGCGAAGCCGCAAGGATCGGGCTGCAGCAAGCCCGGCTACACCACCACCTGCAATCAGTACCCTTGTCCTGCGCGTCACTGCGGGCACAGGCCAAGCAGGGGTGTCGCGCAACCGATGGCCACGCGCAAACCCTGTATCCGTGAAACCGCCGGTGATGTGGGCCGTATCGGCGGAGGGCATCTGACAACCCAGCAAGGGTAGCGCACTGGCGGCAAGGAAATGGCGGCGCAACATCAATTCGCCAAATGGCCCCACTCTTCCTCGTAAGTCATCACCAGGACCTGGTTAGACAGGCGGTTTACTTCAGCGGGCACACGCAC
>CAJBMJ010000247.1 GCA_903954045.1 uncultured beta proteobacterium
GATATTTGATGCCGAGCTCAAAATGCACCGGCAGCACCATGCCCCCATCGGCCAAGGGCAAAGGCGCGTTGCGCACCAGATGGCTGGTGTTCCACAGCCAGGACAGCGGCAGCACCCCTACAGGCTCGAATGCCAGTTCCGACAGTGTCTGCCTGGCGCTGCTCTGGCGCAAATGCAAAATGCGGCCCGCTGCCCAGCCTCCCCATCCGGTCGCCACCACAAACAGATGCATGCGCTGCTGCGCGTCCATCCAGGCCACAGGATTGCCCAGGCGGCGCAGACCATGGCCCAATCGCTCACCCATCGCGTGCCGATTCACGACAAACCTGGGTTCCGACCAGGCGTGGGTTGTTCGGTCGAATTGCGATGCAGCAATCTGCACCTGTGGGCCGCTTTCTCGCTCACCCGAAAACCAGAAAACAGTCAAACTGGCCGGGCTATCCGGCGGCATGGGCAACAGGCTGCTGGCGTGCGCAGCTGCAGTCCCCTTTGGGCTGGGAATCACGCCACGCTCGACCACGCGCAAGGTGTGTGCGTCCACCACGCCTGCCTGGGAGCTGGCCCGGCTTTGAATGGCATCTGCTTTCTGGGGTGAATCCGGCCGACGCGCCCCATCCAGCGCCAGCACTCCAAGCGCCAGCGCAAGCACCATCAACAGCCTCAGCAAGGGAGAACGAATCTGCATGGGCTGATCTTAGTGGCTGCATGGCGGGCCAATTTCCGTGGTCCAGCAAAAACCGCACGGGCCGGTGAAAATGGCACCATGAAAACCCTTCTTTCTGTCACGGCGCTGGCCTTTCCATGGCAAACCATGGACCCGTTTTTGTTTTGTGTGCACCACAACGACGCTTACCCCAGCGGCAATGCACAGATGGGGCCCAAGGCCTCACTGGCCGGGCGCAATATCGGTCAGGACTTTGGCGGTAAAGACGGCTGGAGCATGTACCACGGCGACACGGTTCCGGGCTTTCCGTCCCACCCGCATCGGGGCTTCGAGACCGTGACCATTGTGCGCCGCGGGCTGATCGACCATTCTGATTCTCTCGGCGCCACAGCCCGCTTCGGCAATGGCGACGTGCAGTGGCTTACCGCAGGCAAGGGCATCGTGCACTGCGAAATGTTTCCGCTGCTCAACACCGATGCACCCAATCCCGCAGAGCTGTTCCAGATTTGGGTGAATCTGCCCGCCAAGGCCAAGATGGCAGATCCCCACTTCACCATGTTCTGGGGCGAAAACATTCCCCGGATTGAGGCGCGGGACGAGGCTGGCAGACTGACCGAAGTCGCTTGCATTGCGGGCCATATCGGCCAGACGCAAGGGCTGCCACCGCCGCCAGACTCCTGGGCCAGTGCGCCAGACAACGACCTAGCGATCTACACCATCAAACTGGCGCCTGGCGCACAGTGGACGCTCCCCGCCGCCCAGAGCGCTGCGACCCGACGCCATCTCTATTTTTTCAAGGGAGGCGCATTGTCCGTCGCTGGTCAGACCGTGCCGGTGTCCTCGGTGCTTGAAGTGCAAGCCGACCACGACTGCGCCTTTGTCAATGGCGATCAGGAAAGCGAACTGCTGGTCCTGCAGGCACGGCCCATTGGCGAACCCGTCGCCCAGCACGGACCGTTTGTCATGAATACCCAAGCCGAGATTCACCAGGCATTCGCCGACTACCGTCGAACCGAATTTGGTGGCTGGCCCTGGGGCAGAAACGACCCCGTGCACCCGCGTGACAAGGGGCGGTTTGCACGCCATGTGGACGGCACTGTGGAAGAACGCTGAGCAGGCTTGCTGCAGCTTCTTTGGTGCAGCGGCTAACCTTTTTTACTGGCTTGTCAATAGCAGCTCAGCATGGGGCTTGGCTTCGGCAACAGAGCCCGTGGTTTTGACGGCGCCCAGGAACAGTCGGTCCGTTGGAACCTTTTTCAGCGCCAAATAGTCTTTTACCGCCACCGCCCGCTGCAGCGCCAGGTCACGAATGGCGTCTTCGTTGACCGATATGTTGGCCAGCAACAATGCCTCCATCTCGGGCACATCCAAATCTTTGGCCAAGCCCACCAGATTGCGCGGCTTGACGATATCTGCCCTGCGGTAGGCCGCCCGGAGCAGCACCGGCATTTCTTCAGGGCTGTAGGCAAGCACACTGGCCGCGTCCTGCGAGCGAGAAGCCGCGGTACGGCGCTTTTCCGCCAGCAACAATGCGGAAAGTCGCTCGCGCTTGAGGGCCTCCCGCTCGGCCTCAAAATGGGCGGTGCCCACCACCGTGACCCGCAAGGCGCTGCGCTCCTGCAAGACCTTGGCCACGGTCTCCAGCCCGGCTTTGGCAGCCTCTGTGAGCGCCGGGCTTCCCGGTGCAAAAGCGACCGAACTCAGCTCTGTCGAACCGCCCCCGCCCAGCGCGTTGGCAATCAGGCTGAACGGAGCCGTGATGGCCTTGGCCAGCAAATTGGTGATGGCTTTCCAGATCACAGGCCCCAGACTGAACTGGGGGTCGTTCAGGGAACCGCTAATGGGCAAATCCAGATCGATGACCCCGTTGCGGTCGGCCAGCAGCGCGACTGCCAGCTTGACCGGCAGACTGTTGGGAGCACCCTCGACTTTGTCACCAAAAGTGAGCTGGTTGAGCACCAGCTTGTTGTCTGCCGTGAGTTGCCCGTCGCCCTGCACCGCGTAGTGCACGTCGACGCTCATTTTTCCTCGCTCAATGCCATAACCCGCGTGCCGAATGGAATAGGGAGAAAGTGGCGGCAACTCCAGTTCGCGTACCTTTCCCACGATGTCCAGCGCCAAAGGCTTGGCCAGCGGATTGATCTTGCCAATGACTTCCAAGGTAGCTGAGCCCTCGGCCCTTCCTCGCAATTCCAGATCTGCCAGCTGCACCACGCCGTCTTTGGTCCGGCTGGAAAACTGGCTGAGTTTGCCCGTCAGGTCGCTCAGATTGGCGGTGTAGTTGGGCTTGATAAAGCGGTCCGAGAAAAGCACCTTGCCGTTGATCAGGCTGATCGGGCCGACCTGGATTTCGGCGGCCGGGGCGGCAGTGCCAGCCTGCGCCGGTGCAGAGGGCTGCTGCTTGACCAAGTCTTGCAGGTTGATGCGGCCTTCGGGGCTCACAACGATACGGGCGTAATAGTCCAGAAGCGATGCTTCCCGCACTGCCACGCGGGCTGCAAGCCCCGGAGCCAGAGACAACTCAAGCCCCGGCACGGACAAGGACTTCCAAGCCAGCAATTCCTCTCCCAGACCGGAGCTGCCCGAGCGGTTGCTGAGGGCCTGAAATTCGTCCACCGCAGCATCGCCCCGCAGCACGACCTGCGGCCCGGCGGGCGTGTCCGCCACCCGCAATTGCCCCTTGAAACTGGCATCGGCGCGCAACACGTCCACATTGAGCTGGTCGGCAAAATAGGGCACTGCCACATGGGCCGGGAAATTGCTCACCTCCACAGCACCCTGCAGAGCCACCGGCGCCCAGGCCAGGGTGCCCTCGTACCGCAAGGTACCGGACTGCACTTGTCCCGACCTGGCACGGGCAATCAATTTCACGTTGGCCGCTTTGGTGCCGTCGAGCTGTGCGCCGGTGACCTGCAAGTTGACCGCAGACATTTCCAGCCGCACCGGCTTCACAGGCAAACGGTCAGCCACCGCCACGCCACTGTCCTGCACATTGAGTTCTCCGAGTTCGACCTTCCACGGTGTGGAGGTCTGGCCCTGAGGTGCATCTGCCGCAGCCACTGCTGTCTCTGGCGCAGGTTTTAGCCAACTCTCAAACATCCAGCGGCCATCAGCCTCACGGCGCACGCCCCCGCTGGCTTGTTGAAGAACCACCTTGCCCACGCGCGCACTGCGTTTTGAAGGGTCCAGCAGAACATCGCTTACTTCCAGCAATTTGAAGCGCGGCATATCGGAAGACGAAACGATGGATGTGCGCGCTGGGGCACCGGACGGACGGTTGGGTGCTTTGACCACCGGTTTTGCATCTACCAATGCGGCCTCTCGCACCGAGAGACGGTCCACCGTCGCAGTCACTTGCTGCCCCTGCCAGCGGGCCCCAACTTGCGCATCCACCATCGCCCGCACGCCAGGCTCCAGGTACTGGGCCACATAGGGCGCAGCCACCGCCAATGACAGGCTCTCCACGGAGGCTTGCACCGAGCCTTCCTGCTGTGAGCCCGCTGCCTTGAAGCGCCAAAGGCTGGCAGGGCCACCACTCAGGGGCAGCTTCGCTGAAGCTTCCACCAGGGCCTCCCCTTGCGCGCCTTCGGTCTTGGTCTCAGGCCAACGCAGGTTGCTGGCGGACACTTCCAGTTCCGTCAAGGCCAACTTGCTAGGGGTCTGCACCGCCTTGTCTGTCCAGTTCACACCACCGCCCAGCAAGGCGAAACGGTCCAACCGAATGGACCAAGGTTCTTTTTGGCCTCTAGCGCCCGTCGAATCTGCGTCAGCAGCTTCTTTTTTTATAGCAGATGCAGTCTTGCCACGCGCCTTGAGCTCCCAATTGAACTGCCCACTGCGCTCTCGCACCAGTTGCACGCGCGGCTTGCTGACCTCTACCAGTGCCAGGTGCAACTTCTGCTCCAGTGGACGCACGTCGCCGAGTTCTACGCGCACGCTGTCCACTGCGGTCAGAGCCGCACCTGCCGCATCCACCACCGAGAGATTACGCACGGTTACCGCGCCGGTCAGTCGCACCGCGGACTCTGGGTTTCGCTCAAAACCCAGCTTCAGGTCTGCGTCCACCACGGCACCCCGGGGTCGAACTGGCAGGCCTTCGGGCAGGTACGGAAGATAGGGTGCCAGGTCAAAGTCGCTGATTTTCAGCTGGGCATCGCCTTTGGCGGTCAGGGCAAACGGTGTGCCTTGGGCCGACGTGTCGAAGTCACTGCCGTTGAGCTCGAAGGCCAGACGTGGAGACACCACCACATCGCGTTGGGACTCGAGGTTGCTCAAAAAAGGCACGGCCACCAACAGTTTGCGCAACGCGTGCTGACGAACACCCGTAGCAGTGTGGTCGGCAAAGTCCACTTCGCCACCTTGAAGCACCAGGTTGTGCAGGGCAAATCGCAAGGGAGAAGCGGGCTCGGAATCTGCAGGGGTTTTCAGCCGCGCCAGAATGTCGTCGATGTCGTACCGCCCTTGCCCCAGATGCGCCAGACGAATTTGGGGCCGGTCGATTTGCACCGCATCCACCACCGGTGCCATGCGCACCAGTGATTGCAACTCGGCATCCATGTAGATCCTGGCCAGCTTGAACTGGCTGGCAGAACCATCGGCGGTGGCAAGGGAAAGATCGGTGAGCGTAAGTTCCAGGGACCAGGGTTTGAAATCTACCGCCCCCAGCGTTAGTTGGCGACCGAGTGCCTTGCTGGCGCGGGTTTCAATCTGGCTTTTGAGCAGCGGAGGCACTGCAAGCCAGCCAAGCAGCCAAAGGCCTGCCAGGGCCGCAAGCGTCCAGGCGACACGACGGACCCAGATGTTTTGAAACATCAGAGCAGGGCAACCACGCGGTCAACCACGCAATTTGAAGGTGGCGACCACCCGCTCCAGGCTGGCCGCCTGGTCCTGCAGAGATTGGGCACCGGCGGCGGCCTGCTCCACCATGGCCGCATTTTGCTGGGTAACAGCATTCATGTCGGTAATCGCCGAATTGACTTGCTCAATGCCAGCCGTCTGCTCGGCACTGGCATTGGCAATGGCACCCATGATGTCGGTGACGTGCTTGATGCTCTCCACGATTTCGTTCATGGTCTGGCCCGCCTGGTGCACCAGGGTGCCACCAGCCTCAACCTTGTGCACTGAATCGTCGATCAACACCTTGATCTCGCGGGCTGCGTCGGCGGAGCGGCCAGCCAAAGCGCGCACCTCGGAGGCCACTACGGCAAATCCACGACCCTGCTCACCGGCTCGGGCAGCCTCCACAGCAGCATTGAGCGCCAGGATGTTGGTCTGAAAGGCAATGCCATCAATCACGGCAATGATGTCCACAATCTTGCGCGAGGACATATTGATGGACTCCATGGTGTCCACCACCTGCGACACCACGGTACCGCCCCGCACCGCCACTTCCGAAGCCGACAAGGCCAACTGGTTAGCGCGGCGGGCGTTGTCTGCATTTTGGTTGACTGTGGCGGTGAGTTCATGCATGGACTCGGCGGTTTTTTCCAGGGTTCCAGCCTGCAATTCGGTGCGGTTGGACAAATCGGTGTTGCCGCTGGCGATTTCGCTGGACGCCGTAAATATGGTGTCGGTCCCCTCGCGCACCTTGCCAACCAGGTGGCTCAAGCTCTCATTCATGTCCTTGAGGGCTTGCTGCAACTCCCCCACCTCGTTGCCGGAAGTGACTTCAATTTTCTTGGTCAGATCCCCGGCCGCAATACCGCGGGCCACCTTTACCCCACCCTCAAGAGGTTGGGTCACCACTTTGCGAATGAAGGGGTAAATCAGCATCAGCACCGGAATGCTGGTGAGAATGGCCGCCAGGATGGACTTCCAGCGCTGGTCAGCCAGCGACTCATTGAGTTTTTCCAGAGACATTTTCATGCTCACCGCACCCAGCACCGTGCCTTCGGGCACCTGGTGGCACATGATGCAGTCTTTACCCAGGTAGTTTTTGGACGCCAAGGCCGGGCGGACGGTACGCAGGTATTCGCCTTTGCCATCGCTTTCAACTCTGATCACTTCTTTGCCCGTGCTCAGAACCTGCTTTTCCACATCATCGAGAACACCAATGTCTTTGGCCGTTCCTGGGCCAAACAATTTGCTGACGGCTTCACCACGCAAGACCCGAACATCACGGATGGTTCCCAACTGTTTTACCTGGTCCAGAAACACATCGCGCTGGGCCACGGTGCCGGTGACCATCATGCCGGTCAGACCCGCCATGGTCGCGTCGTGCATGCTGAGGGAAAACTCTTGCGCCTGTTCCAGCGCTGCTTGGCGAGATGTATGTCCTTGCCACAGGATCACGCCTATCCAGACCACCGTCAAGGCTGCAGCAATCGTGGTCAATAGCTGAACCCAGATTTTGATTTTTCTACCTTGCGTCATAGATGGCCTTTGCTAGTGCGGTGATTATGTCTGCTTCGGAATGGGCACGGTCCCACACCAAAGTCCAATCACTCTAGTAATGTAGAACATACTTCATTTGCTGCGCATTCAACGCAGAAAGTGCACCGAATTTGGATGTCATATTTGCACCCCCATCGCCAGGAGCCCATGTCGCACCAAACCAGTGCAGACCTATGGGCGACAGTGGTGTAAATGCGTATAGTCACACCCCTTAGCCTTCGTTAAACTCCGGGCTGCAAAAAAATGGACATGAAACCTATGCGCATACTTACCATCGCTCTGGCATTGACTTTTCTGGGCTCGCCCTACCTGCCTGCGCAGGCGCAGGCTAACAAAGGAAACCGGCTGGAGCGGGTGGTCGCTGGCAAAACGCTGAGAGTATGTATTTGGCCCGATTACTACAGCATCACTTACCGTAACCCAAAAACCCAGCAGCTCTCTGGCATCGACATTGATATGGCCAACGAGCTGGGCAAAGATTTGGGCGTCGCCGTGCAGTTTGTAGACAGTTCCTTTGCCAAACTGGTGGAGGACGTTAGCCAGGACCGCTGCGATGTGGCGATGTTTGCCGTGGGAATTACCCCCGCCCGCGCCGAGAAGCTGCGCTTTACCCAGCCCCACCTGGCCAGCGACATCTACGCCATCACCAGCAAGACCAACCGACGTATCAAGGATTGGGCTGATATTGACAAGTCCGGCTCGGTGGTTGCAGTGCAAAAAGGAACGCTGCATGAGCCGGTCATGAAAGACAAACTCAAGAACGCCCTGCTGTTGGTGCTGGACACACCGTTTGCCCGAGAGCAGGAGGTGCAAGCCGGACGGGCAGACGTGTTCATGACCGATTACCCCTACAGCCAGCGCTTTTTGGCCAATGCCGAATGGGCGCGAATGGTGTCGCCGCCATCCACTTACCACATCACCCCTTATGGCTATGCCATGCAGCAGGGCGATGATGCCTGGCATAGCCGTTTAGACCGTTTTGTCAGTGACATCAAACGCGATGGCCGGCTGCTCAACTCGGCAAAAGTGCACAAACTCACACCCATTGTGGCTCCATGAGGGATCGCCTGCAGCAGCTGCGCCGGACATGGATGCTCGGTGTGGTGATGCTGTGGGTTGGTGTGCTCAGCGCGGCGTCGTTCGCCATGTGGCGCCTGCACCAGGACTCCATAGTTAACGGTCTGGAGCTTGCCGCCCTGCATACCCGAGGCTATGAGAGCCTGCTGACCGAAAACCTGCAGGTTACGGATTTGGCTGTGGTGAATGCAGTCAGCGCGATGGACTCCCTTGATGACACCAAGGCCGTGGAGCAGAACTTTGCGCTGACCTTGCGACAAGCGCCTTTTTTGCGCTCTTTGTCGCTGATGGATTCCACAGGTCGCGTCATATTGAGCACCAACCAGCGAAACCTCGGCATCACGGTTGCCGCCGACAATTACTTTCCCCCCACAACATCCAGCATTGACCTGCTGCGCATCGGCCCCCCCTGGTCGGGTCGGGATTTCGATAACGGCAAGCCGTCTACAGAAAGCACTCCGGTGTCTCCTGACGCCAGCAGCTTTTTGCCCCTGCTTCGCCACGTCACAGTGGGCCAGCAGCAAGTCACGGTGCTGGTGGCGCTGAATCCGGATTTTTTCCTCAACCAGATCAACCAGTCGCTGACAGAAACTACCGGCACAGTGCAGGTCCTTCGGTATGACGGCACTTTGCTGGTCGATAGCCAAACCAGCAGTGCGGTCGGTACGCGCCATGCCCAACAATTGCAGGCATGGGGACTGCCTGACAAGGAGAAAGGGCAAATCGAACAAGCCGATACCCAGGGCAAATTTAAGCTGGCTGCTTTCCGCGCCTCGCCCTTGTACCCCCTGGTAGTCGTTACCCGCCTTAACCGCGAGCAGGCACTGAGTCGCTGGCAAACCGAGGTGTGGACCTTGGCCGCGGTGCTGTTGCCCTTGCTGTTGCTGTCCGGCGTTCTTTCCCGGATGTTTTACAAACGCCAGGTTCATTCCGAAGTCCACCAGCAACAGTGGCTTCGCCAGCAGCGCATCAGCGCCACGGTGTTTGAGACCAGCCCCGACGCCATCATCATCACCGACCTGCAGGCCCACATCATCTCGGTCAACGCTGCCTTCACCCGCATTACCGGCTATAGCGCAGAAGAGTCCCTGGGCAAAAACCCCAGCATGCTCAGCTCGGGAATGCAGGACGCTGCGTTTTACTCCGCCATGTGGAGCGCCTTGTTGCGTGACGGTCACTGGCATGGCGAAATGGTCAATCGCCACAAGAACGGAGACAACTACACGCTGTCGATCTCCATCACCGCATCCAGAGACGGGCAGGGCAACCTGCAGCACTTTATCGGCATCAGTTCCGACATTTCTGACCGTAAACGTGCAGAACAAGCGCTGAAAGAAAGCCAGGCCTTCGGCTACGCCATTCTGGACTCGATGACCTCCGAAATTGTCGTGCTGGACTCCAACGGCGTGATCCTTGCCGTCAACAAGGCATGGGAAGAATTCTCTACGGAAAATTCCAACGTCCCTGGACACCCAGCAACGCATACCGGTGTAGGAACCAATTACCTTACCATGATCCAGAGCAGCTCTGGCTACAACTCTGAAGACGCAGTTGCTACACGGGAAGGTATTCTTGCTGTGCTTGACGGCAGTTTGCCGATGTTCAGCCTGGAGTATTCCTGCCACAGCCCGGATGTTCAGCGCTGGTTCCACCAGACAGTGTCACCATTTTTGTCGAGAAAAAAAGGGGTTGTGATCACCCACACCGACGTCACAGAGCACTACCTGATGCGGCAAGAGGTCACCCGTAACGCGCAATTGCTGCGCACCGCCATTGACACCATTGATGAGGCCTTTGTGCTGTATGACGCACAGGACCGACTGGTCATGTGCAACGAGCGCTACCGCAGCCTGTACTCGGTGTCGAGTGATCTGATTGTCCCCGGGGCCTTGTTTGAAGACATTATTCGCGAGGGCGCACGGCGCGGGCAATATAAGGCGGCTCTGGGCAGGGAAGAGGAGTGGGTGCAGGAGCGCTTGGTCCTGCACCGCTCTGAACACCCGCCGCTGGTGCAACGCATTGACGACGGCCGGGTGCTGCGCATCATCGAGCGCAAGATGCCTGACGGAAGTACGGTGGGTTTCCGGGCCGACATTACTGACCTGATACGCGTCACCGAAGAGGCACAGGAAGCCAATGTCGCCAAGAGCCGCTTCCTGGCAACCATGTCGCACGAAATTCGCACCCCCATGAACGGCATTTTGGGCATGGCCCAGTTGCTGCTCATGCCCAATGTCACTGCACAGGAACGGGAAGACTTTGTACGCACCATCCTGAGCTCGGGGCAAACCCTGTTGACTTTGCTCAATGACATTCTGGACCTGTCCAAAATTGAGGCTGGAAAGCTGCAGCTCGAAAGCCGCGAGTTCGAACCCCTGGCTTTGCTTTCGGAAACCCAGGCACTTTTTGCAGGAACCGCAAAAACCAAAAATCTGACGCTGGAGTGCACCTGGGCGGGCCAACCGGGGCAACGTTTTCTGGCCGACTCCCATCGACTGCACCAAATGCTCTCGAATCTGGTGGGCAACGCCATCAAGTTCACGGCTAAAGGCTCCATCAAGATCAGCGGCTGCGAGCTGGAAAGCACTGAACCGGGTTGGTGCTTGCTGGAGTTTTCAGTACAAGACACCGGCATTGGCATCCCCCTGGAAAAACAGAAGCATCTGTTTTCCCCCTTTTCACAGGCAGACAGCTCCACGACGCGGGAGTACGGCGGCAGTGGCCTGGGCTTGTCCATCGTGCGCAGTCTGGCCCAATTGGCGGGGGGCAGTGCCGGTGTGGAGAGTGAGCCCGGTGTCGGCTCTCGGTTCTGGTTGCGCATTCAGGCCCAGCCCGTTACAACCAAAGAGCAAACCGTCGGCACCAGCGCTTCGCCGTCATCCGCAAGCGGAGCAGGCGCTTCCATCAGCAGCCTGCAGGGCCATGTGCTGGTGGCAGAAGACAATGCCATCAATACGCTGGTGATCAAGAATTTGCTGTCGCGCCTGGGTTTGGAAATGACCCTCACCGGGAACGGCGAGCAAGCGGTCGAAACACTCATGGGAGGCCTCACGCCGGATGTGATTCTTATGGACATCCAGATGCCAGTCATGGATGGCTACGCTGCGACCCGGAAAATTCGGCAGTGGGAATCCGACACTGGACGGGCCCAGCGCCTGCCCATCATTGCACTCACAGCCGACGCGTACGAGGAAGACCGGCAACGCTGTCTTGAAGCGGGCATGGACGACTTTTTGACCAAACCCGTCAACCTGGAAGACCTGCGCGCCGCTCTGCTTCGTCGACTCGGCA
>CAJBMJ010000248.1 GCA_903954045.1 uncultured beta proteobacterium
CCGGGTGCCTGATTTTGATTGCCGAAGACAACGAGACCAACCGCGACGTCATGCGCGAGCAACTGCGCCTGCTGGGCTACGCCTGTGAAATGGCCCACGACGGCGCGCTGGCCTTGCAGATGTGGCAGGACGGCCCGGCGTCGAGTGATGGCCAGGCCGACCGCTACGCCCTGCTGCTGACCGACTGCCACATGCCCAACATGGACGGCTTTGAGCTGACCGAAGCGATCCGTGCCACCGAGCCCGATGACATGCACCTGCCCATCATCGCCATCACCGCCAACGCCATGCAAGGCGAAGCCCAGCGCTGTCGCGAACGCGGCATGGACGATTACCTCTCCAAGCCGCTGCGCTTGACCGAACTTGGGCCTATGCTGGCCAAATGGATGCCGCATGCAATCACACCGCTCTCAAATGCAGAGGCGCTCCGGCCATCGCCCGATCAGCCCGGTTTGGAAACAGAAAGTCCCGAGACTGTGCCGCACGACGCCCTGCCCGTCTGGAATCCCGACACCCTGACCGAACTGGTCGGCGATAACCCGGCCATGCACAAGCGCTTACTAGAGAAGTTTTTGGCCAATGCCAATGAGCAGGTGGCCGCCATGGATGCAGCCATCGCCGCAGGCAACGCGCTGCAAGCCGCTGGCGTTGCTCACACACTCAAATCGGCCGCCCGCAGCGTGGGCGCACTAGCCCTGGGCGAGCTCTGCCAGGCTATCGAAACCGCAGGCAACGATGGCAACGCGCCAGCCTGGGACGATCTGGCGCACGGGCTGGCGGCTACCTTTGCGCAAGCCGAAGCGGCGATTAACCAGAACATAACGCCGTAGAGCGTTGGAACCAGGGACTACTGTCACATGACTATCGAAACTCTATTTAGCCAATCCAAGGCCTTGCCGACCATCCCCAAGATCATGCAGGAGCTGATTGCCAGCTTTAACGACGAAGATGTGGCCGTGGCCCGACTTGTGGAGCTGATATCAGGCGACCAGGTGCTCAGCGCAAACGTGTTGCGCATGGCCAATTCGGCGTATTTTGAGGTGCCCTACACCGTGGCCACGGTGGCTGATGCCGTGGCCAAGCTGGGCTTTACCAATGTGCGCTCGCTGGTCATCAGCATTGGGCTGACGGGCAGCTTCAAGCGCATTCCCGGCATCGATGCCCGGCAGTTCTGGCGGCACAGCTTGCACACGGCGGTGGTGTCGCGCCACCTGAGTGCGCAAGTCGCCATCAAGCCCGACCTGGCTTTTACCGTGGGCCTGATGCACGCCATTGGCGAGCTGGTAATGCACCTGGGCATGCCCCAGGAGATGCAGCAAGTGGATGCCGCGCTGGGCCTGCTCGACCCCAATCGATTGACCACCGAGCAAGCCACCTTTGGCTACACGCATGCCGATGTGGGGGCTGAACTGGCGCGTCGGTGGAAGTTTCCGAACCTGTTTTCCAAGGCCATTGCCGGTGCTGCCAACCCGCTGGCGCAGGCCGACTTTGACCCGCTGGCGGCCGTGGTCCATATTGCGGCCTGGCGCTCCCGTGCCGAAGAAAACCGAGTCAGCACGAAAGATCAAGAATCCGACTGGTCCAGCAAACTGGCCGCCAAAATTCCATTGTCCCGCAACGCGGTTTTGCAAGACTTGCCGAGTCTGGCAACGCTTAGTCAGGGTTATGAGATCTTATTTTCTTAACGAATAAGCATTTCAACCGCCACAAGAAGTGCTCGGCCTATCCAATGCGCAAGGGAGCTGGGACGAGACTGCCAGCTAACGACGAATATTTGCGAGGCTCATCAATACTCCTAAATTGATAGCTGCTTGTGCACATTCCACCGGGGCTACAGCCCGATTTGGCTTATAAACCCAGTGCCTGCCAGACCGCATCCACCTTGGCCGTGACCTCCTGTGTCATCTGCATGGTGCGGCCCCATTGGCGATTCGTTTCGCCCGGCCATTTGTTGGTGGCATCCATGCCCATCTTGCTGCCCAAGCCACTCACCGGCGAGGCGAAGTCCAGGTAGTCGATGGGGGTGCTGTCGACCAGCATGGTGTCGCGCGTGGGGTCCATGCGGGTGGTGATGGCCCAGATGACATCCGTCCAGTCGCGCACATTGATATCTTCGTCCACCACCACGATGAACTTGGTGTACATGAACTGGCGCAGAAAGCTCCAGATGCCAAACATGACCCGCCGTGCGTGGCCGGGGTAGGACTTCTTGATGCTGACCACCGCCATGCGGTAACTGCAGCCCGCGGGCGGCAAGTAGAAGTCGACAATTTCGGGGTACTGGCGCTGCAGCAGCGGCACAAACAATTCGTTCAGCGCCAGTCCCAGCATGGCGGGCTCGTCGGGCGGCTTGCCGGTGTAGGTGGAGTGGTAAATCGGCTCACGCTTTTGCGTGATGCGGTCGATGGTGAACACCGGGAACTCCGCCGTTTCGTTGTAGTAGCCGGTGTGGTCCCCGTACGGGCCTTCTACCGCATGTTCGAAGCCGCTGGGATGCGTGGCATCCGGGTAGATGTGGCCTTCCAGCACGATCTCCGCGCTTGCGGGCACGCGCAACTCACTGCCCAATGCCTTGACCACTTCGGTGCGGCTGCCGCGCAGCAGGCCAGCAAACTGGTACTCCGACAGGCTGTCTGGCACTGGCGTCACTGCGCCCAAAATGGTGGCTGGGTCGGCCCCCAGCGCGACGCACACTGGGTAGGGCTGGCCAGGGTTAAGCGCTGCGTGCTCCCTGAAGTCGAGCGCGCCACCACGGTGCGGCAGCCAACGCATGATGACCTTGTTGCGTGCCAGCACCTGCTGCCGGTAGATACCCAGGTTTTGCCGCGCCTTGTGCGGGCCTTGGGTGATCACCAGCCCCCAGGTGATAAGCGGTGCCACATCGCCGGGCCAGCAGTGTTGGATCGGCAGGCGCGACAAGTCCACGTCGGAGCCTTCCCACACAACATCCTGGCAGGGGGCGCTGCGCTGCTCTTTGGGGGCCATGTTCCACAGGGTTTTGACCAGGGCGCTCATGCCCATCAGGTCCTTGAAGCCCTTGGGCGCTTCGGGCTCCTTGAGCATGGCCAGCACCTGGCCGAACTTGCGTACCTCGCTCACATCGGCCACGCCCATGCCCAGGGCGACGCGGCGGGTGGTGCCAAACAGATTGCCCAGCACCGGCATGCTGTGGCCGGTCGGGTTCTCGAACAAGAGCGCAGGGCCCCCGGCGCGCAACGTGCGGTCGCACAGTGCAGTCATCTCCAGATGCGGGGACACCGAAGCACTGACGCGCTTGAGTTCGCCCAAATGCTCCAGCTGGGCGATGAAGTCCCTCAGGTCACGGTAGGCCATGGATTTCCAAGCCGCCCCAGCGTGGCGCATGAACCTGCGGAAAGCCCAGCAAATCAACCACCCGGCTCACGGTGTGATCGACCAGATCGGCAATGCTTTGCGGGCGGTGGTAGAAGCTGGGCACTGGCGGAAACACAATGCCACCCATCTCGGTGACGCTGGTCATGTTGCGCAGGTGGGCCAGGTTCAAGGGGGTTTCACGCACCATCAAAATCAGGCGACGACGTTCTTTGAGCATCACATCGGCGGCGCGGGCAATCAGGTTGTCTGACATGCCGTGCGCAATGGCGGCCAGCGTGCGCATGGAGCATGGCGCGACAACCATCCCGTCGCACAGGAACGAGCCACTGGCAATAGCAGCCCCCACGTCGCGCACCGGGTAGGCCACGTCGGCCAGCGCTTCCACGGCAGCGCGGTCCATGTCCAGCTCTTGCTGCAGGTTCAGCAAACCAGC
>CAJBMJ010000249.1 GCA_903954045.1 uncultured beta proteobacterium
CTCTGCTACGTCGCTCAGGCGTGGCGACACAAATCCGAGGTACTGCGGATCGGGCACAAAGATGTCGATGTCCTTGCTCATGCGGTGCTGATAACGCAGCATCAAGACCGTGCCACCACCGAACGTCCAGAACGGGTTCTGAATGCCATGGGTTGCAATCTCGTCGACCAGCGAATAGGCATGGAGCAACAGGTCCTGCCATACACCGCCTGGCAGAGAATCTGGCGTTTTCAGACGACTTGCCATCACGCCCACACGCCTCGCGGTGAATGCAGGTCTTTGGCCCAATGGATCACATGTTTCCACAGGAGCTTAGGGTGCGTGCTGCTCGTGCTTGCCACCTCCTCGACTGCTGCCACGATCAGTGACAGAGGTGCCTCATCGAGCAAGGTGGCAACGTGAGGCACGATGCCCTTGGGCAGCGCGCCGTCCACCAAAGCTGCGGCCAGCACAGCGGGGTCGAGCAGCGTTCTGTAACTCACACTGGCGCTCTGACTAACCGACTGCAATGCGTGTTCGTGACCCTTGCGCGTACCGGCATCCAGGTGCAGGCCCACCAGGTCCAAGAGTGCAATGAGCTTGGCCGCACCCAGGTCCACCAGGGATCCGGTTTCAAGCTGGTTGATGGTCGCGCGCGACAAGCCACTCATCAAGGCAAGCCGGGCCTGGGAGAGCCCTAACGCTTGACGCCGTTCGTGTACGAGCTGACCAATGTCTGCGAGGTTCATAAATCCTATTGGGCCACATCCACTCAGAATATGTCAAATATGTTCTACATTTTTGTGAAACGCGATTCCAAGCGTTATTCACCGGCAACCAACGGCTTCACTGGTCGATTCCGGGCAAAATGTCTGGCACGTTCATTTGCCTAAAATGACTACCTGGCGTATCGCTTGGTCTAAATCCACGTCCAAAGTAAGCGTTATGAACTTGCGGTATCAGCTCGCACCAATCGTGGCCTGCCACCATTTTTCCCATTTTTTCTCGCCGCCTGTGCCTTGACGTGGCTGCTTTTACCACCATTGCGCGCCGCAATAAGAGTAGCCGCCATGTCCATCAGCGGCTGACTTGCAGACACCAAGCCTGCAATAGATACATGCAGATCGCGTACTTCACTGCACAACGCACTTCCACCAAAGCCCAGTTCCAAACCCTTCAACTCTCCTTCTGTGAGGTCGGCAAACTCTGGGTAGTTCTTGACTGGCAGACAGACCGCACTTTGATCGGCAAAGCCAACCAAAAGTGATTCCAGAATGGCCACATATTGCACCGATGTGGCATGCACGCCAATCCCCGCGCGCCTACTACCACGCTCAATCGCCTGATTCAGTACCTCTTTCGTTACCACTTCATCGAAGCGGGTTTGGGCTTTAACAGTCTTCATAGCTCGATCTCCACGGGGACAATTTCCCCCTTCAATTGCAAAATGGTCCTATAGCGTTGTGCATCAAAGACCGCCGTTTGGATAACCCGTGCTCCTGATCGCTTTTCTTGAGGAGACACCACCTCTTGTGCCTGCTCGTCCCAGTTCTGATTCACCAGACACAAAGCTTGCTTGCTTAGCCACCAGCATTCACGGGCACGGCGGAGGTGCTTTGGTGACTTGATGGCTTGGCGCAATCCCTCCAAAACATCAACCTTTGGTTGATTCCGAACAGGCACCACATCCCATAGGCGAACACCGCTGTGCCAGAAACTGAATTCAAAACGGGCTTCCCACTCAGGCGGTCCGACATGCACATGCGGTGGACAGTGCTCGTCGCGAGTGAGCACCGCAACGAGCAATCCTTGATGCGTGAATACCTTCATATAATCCCAACAGTTGGGTTATTGTACTGATCCATCGAATTGATTGCAATCGACCCTGTTATGTCGCACTGAAGTGCCGTCATCCTCTTGGTAGTTACTCAGGCCACGGATAGGTAGTCTTTTAGGCAAAAAGACGGCGTACGTTCATTTTTATAACGGTGCTCCCGACGGGGTTCCCGCAAGCCCTTGATTCTGTTGAATCTTCAGAAGCGGACGGACTGATTTGTGAAAAATTATTTTTCACAATAACGTTCCCAAAGTGGGGTTTTCCATAAAACAGTTCCTGAGTTGAACGATCCCCACGACCCATGCCACATCAAGTCAGTTGTCCTTGACACATTTGCCCTCGCAAGAGTGACACTCTTACCTTCCTCTACGGAAGCAGTGCGACCGACGCACTTACCCTATGTATCACCAATGGCGCGCCCAACGCATTGGTTCACGCAGGAGCACTTTTATGAAAAACCTAGGAACGTTTTTATGCAAATAGACGGCTGCCACCCAACCGGACTGTAAAAGCGCCCCGCCAAGAGGGCCTGTCGGTAAGATTCGAAAACCTGCCACATCTGCTCTTTGAGAGACGTGGTGGGTGATGTAGCGCAAAATTGAGAAATTCCCCGTACTTTCACTCAAGAACCCCCATGCTTCAAGAATTTATTGCCTTTCCCGGTGTGTCCGGCCCGGTTGTGGTCATCGTCATGGACGGCTATGGCATTCCTAAGCTTGATGTCGGCAGCGCCATTGCCGCCGCCCGCAAGCCGACGCTGGACCGCCTGATGGCCCAGTGCCCCACTATCAGCCTGCGCGCACATGGCACAGCAGTGGGCATGCCCTCAGACGATGACATGGGCAACTCCGAGGTCGGCCACAACGCAATCGGTGCCGGGCAGGTTTACAGTCAGGGTGCCGCGCTGGTCGCCAACGCGATTGCTGACGGTTCGATCTGGCAGGGCCAGGCCTGGCAGCAGATCGTGGTCGGGGCCAAGTGTGGCCGCAGCGTCATCCACTTCATCGGCCTGTTTTCTGACGGCAATGTGCACAGCCATATCGACCACTTGAAAGCAATGGTGAGCAAGGCCAAGGTTGAAGGCATCAAGACGGTGCGCATCCACGCCTTGCTGGACGGGCGCGACGTGCCTGAGACCAGCGCTCTCGACTACGTGGTGCCGTTTGAGGCCTTTCTGGAAGAGATAAGCAGCAATGGCTTTGACGCCCGCATTGCCTCAGGCGGTGGTCGCCAGAACATCACCATGGACCGCTACGACGCCAACTGGCCGATGGTGGAAAAGGGCTGGAAAACCCATGTGCTGGGCCAGGGTCCGCAGTTTGCCAACGCCACCGCAGCCGTGAATGGCCTGCGCGAGCGCCACCCCGGCACCATTGACCAGGATTTGCCTGAGTTTGTGATTGCCGAAAATGGTCAGCCCATCGGCACGATCGAAGACGGTGATTCGGTGGTGTTCTACAACTTCCGCGGCGACCGCGCCATTGAGATAACCCGCGCCTTTGTCGAGTCAGACTTCAGCCGGTTTGACCGGGTACGCACCCCACAGGTCACCTTTGCCGGGATGCTGCAGTACGACGGCGACCTGCAACTGCCCAAGCGTTTCCTGGTCACCCCACCGGCCATCAAGGACACTTCAGGCGAGTGGTTCAGCAAGGCCGGCCTGACCCAGTTCGCTTGCTCTGAGACACAAAAATTTGGCCACGTCACCTACTTCTGGAACGGCAACCGCTCTAACAAGTTTGAGGGTGAGATCTGGCAGGAAGTACCCAGCGACGTGGTGCCTTTCGAGCAGCGCCCATGGATGAAATCGGCCGAGATTGCTGACGCGATGATTGCTGCGGTGCAAAGCGGCCAGTACAAACTGCTGCGCTGCAACTTTGCCAATGGCGACATGGTCGGCCACACGGGTAACTTCCGCGCCGCCACCATGGCCGTGGAGGCGGTTGACCTAGCTCTGTCGCGCCTGCTTCCGGCCATTGCAGCGGCGGGCGGCGTCGCCCTGATCACCGCCGACCATGGCAATGCCGACGAGATGTATGAGCTGGACAAAAAAACCAAGCAGCCCTCGCTCAACCCAGACGGCTCTTACAAAGCGAAAACCGCGCACACCTTGAACCCGGTGCCGCTGATCCTTTTTGACAAGGTCACCGGTGGCAAGTTGGGGTTGGCGCAAAACGCCACGGCCGGCCTTTCCAATCTTGCGGCCACGGTGGCCAACTTGGCCGGGCTTGAAAAACACGCCAAGTGGGACGAGAGTCTGCTGGTAGTGAAGTAATTCGACGTGATTTAAGCCTGGATATCACTTTCGCCTGATTCGGTGTGGACTGATTCAGGCGCTGGTGGAGTAACTGGCCCGCCGGCAAGTTCATGAAAAATCGGCCATTACAGGCGTACGTGCAACGCTTGGTACCCACTGACGCTCATCGAAACTCGGATTGAAGTGTTGCTGCAAGTCGCCTGGGGTCAGCGTATCAGGTAGCTCTGGATAAATTACGCGCGCGGCTGTGGAGGTCATACGGCGGCCAAAGTGACAGGACCGTGGACCTTACCAAAGCCAACCAACCTCGTTTCCACGCCACCAATTCTGATAAAAAGCCGATGTGGCAGGTTTTCGCACGAATCTTACCGGCGGGCCTTGTCTGCAAAACATGCCCGGAAAGTTGGCAGTGGCATATTGTTGCTCGAGGCGAAAGGGGCAATCAAGGCCACATCGCAGACTATTGAATATGGGCCTCACATCCCGACCCTGGTTGAAATTGCTGAGTCGGGCGGGCTGGATTAGCATGCCCCAGCACGTTGGCGCGTGCTAAGGGCGTTGGGCATGCGTGGCTTCCCACCCTTTACAGGCTAATCCCACAACCACTGGTATGGGTTTACTGCCGGTTCGGTAGTGCGCAATCATGCGGCGGGTCATGCCCAATGACTCGGCGGCCTCCGTCAGGGACAGGTGATTACGGTCCATCCAGGCTTCAAATTCGCTGGCGGTGGGCAAGCCAGCTTGTTCGCGGCTCAACTCGTATAGGCGGTCTGCGCCTAAGTCCAGGCCACCGGGCCAGCCGATTCCGTGCCCCCACTCATCGCGCTCAACCTTTGCAAAAAAGGCAGGGTCGGCCAACTTGGCAAAGGCGGTATTACGCCTTGGAAGGCCAGATAGGTTGACGTTTAAGGTCTCTCCCGTGCTCCAGACTAGCTCAATGACACTGGGCTCCATCACACGGAGCGCTTGGATGTTAGGTGGGTTCTTCATGGGTTA
This sequence comes from uncultured beta proteobacterium, assembly GCA_903954045.1. GTDB lineage: Bacteria > Pseudomonadota > Gammaproteobacteria > Burkholderiales > Burkholderiaceae_C > Allorhodoferax. The sequence continues at coordinate 5,070 of CAJBMJ010000249.1, forward strand.
AGCCTCCTGTACTCTGCAAAAAGTTCTTCCTGATGCGCCGCGATCCACTGCAGTGCTGGTGACAGACGTGCCGTTGGTCGTATATGGCCCGCCAGCACGTGCCCGGTCTCAATGCATACCGAAA
>CAJBMJ010000250.1 GCA_903954045.1 uncultured beta proteobacterium
CACTTACGCGTATCCCCCCAAATCGTCCACGATGGCGCTGAAACAGCGTCCACGATCAATTTGAAATGCCGTCCACGATCACGCTGAAATCGCGTCCACGATCAGCCTGAAACGCCGTCCACGATGGGCTGAAATATGCACTAAGGGTTTATTGAGACCAAGCCGAGTACCCGTTTACTCAATATTCCTGTGTTCACGCAGCACAACAAAGGCGTTGACTGATCAAAATTAGGTTGCAAATCCACAACACATAGTTCGTCTGGATATTTGGTAGCCACCAGAGAAAGTCTATGAGTATCTGAAGTGGTGGGCTAGATGGTGGGCTACAGACCCCAAAAACCAAAAAACCCTAAGCGAATCAATCACTTAGGGCTGTATTTTGGCGGAGACGGAGGGATTCGAACCCTCGATGAGGCTCTACACCCCATACTCCCTTAGCAGGGGAGCACCTTCGGCCACTCGGTCACGTCTCCTTCAGGTCGGCTCAGATTATCGCACGACTCGAATCAAAAAATCAGGATGCGGGCTGGTCCAGGTCAAAAGCCTTGTGCAAGGCGCGCACAGCAAGCTCCATGTACTTCTCGTCAATGACGACCGAAGTTTTGATTTCTGAGGTGGAGATCATCTGGATATTGATGCCTTCCTCACTCAAGACACGGAACATACGACTGGCCACACCAACATGGCTGCGCATACCGATACCCACAATGGAAACCTTGCAAATCTTGGTATCGCCTACAACTTCCTGTGCACCCAGACTGGGCAACACTTTACTCTTGAGCAAATCCACGGCTTTTGCATATTCGTTGCGATTGACGGTAAAGCTGAAGTCCGTTTTACCGTCTTTACTCAGGTTTTGGATGATGACATCGACTTCAATGTTGGCGTCTGCCACCGCGCCCAGAATTTGGTAGGCAATTCCGGGTTTGTCAGGCACGCCCAAAACGGAAATTTTGGCTTCGTCGCGGTTAAAAGCAATGCCGGAAACAATGGCTTGTTCCATGTGTTCGTCTTCCTCAAAAGTAATCAAAGTGCCGGATGCGGCTTCTTCAGCAAGGTCAATGTCCCAAGGCGTAAAGCTGCTCAGAACACGCAATGGCACCTTGTACTTGCCAGCGAATTCCACCGAGCGAATTTGCAACACCTTGGAGCCCATGGAGGCCATTTCCAGCATTTCCTCGAAGCTCACGGTATGCAGGCGACGGGCTTCGGGCACCACCCGCGGGTCCGTGGTGTAAACACCATCCACGTCGGTATAAATCAGGCACTCATGGGCCTTCATGGCTGCAGCCACTGCGACAGCAGAGGTATCAGAGCCGCCACGACCCAGAGTCGTGATATTGCCCAATTCATCCAGACCCTGAAAACCCGTAACGATGACTACCCTGCCGGCATTGAGGTCACCACGGACACGAGCATCGTCAATAGATTCAATGCGGGCTTTGGTGTAAGCGCTGTTGGTTCGGATGGGCACCTGCCAACCAGCATAGCTGACCGACTCCATGCCTTCCGCCTGAAGTGCTATAGCCAGCAACGCGCTGGAAGCCTGCTCTCCCGTGGCGGCGAGCATATCCAGTTCGCGACCGTAAGCTGCATCCTGCTTGCTTGGGGCCAATTCCTTGGCCAATCCGAGCAAGCGGTTGGTTTCTCCACTCATCGCTGAGGGAACAACCACCATCTGGTGGCCTGCACGCGCCCATTTGGCGACGCGTTTGGCGACATTGCGGATGCGGTCGGTAGACCCCATCGACGTGCCGCCGTATTTGTGAACAATCAAAGCCATTGAGTCAATTTTTTGTGAGCAAAACCGTCGGATTGTACCAAGTCAGCACCGCTTCGCTGCGCTGCACAAACCCGTCTCCCACCTTGATGTGAATGCGATGGCCCCGTGTTACACAGTCCGTGATTTGTGCCTGCAATTCACCCAATTGCGCGGTAGTTGGCGACACACCGAACGACTGTTTCAACCAGTAGCGCAGTGCATTGGCCTGGCGCTCACTACTGAGCTTTCTCAAACCCTTGATCTGAGGCAGCCCGTCAGAAGTGCGGAGAACATCATCCAAATCCGTTTGGGCCAAGGACTCGAGCAGGCCCTGCGCTTGTGCGGCGTGTGAACAGCTGCGGGCAAAAGTGTCACGAAAATGGGGGAACACCTGCTCCAGCACCGGTAGCAACTTTGCCCGGATGCGATTGCGTGTAAAGCGCTCATCCGCATTAGTGGGATCCTCCACAAACCGGATCTGTCTTTCGGCCAGCCATTTGCGAATGTCAGCGCCTTTGACGCTGAGGAACGGCCGGAAGTAACTTATGCCATTGCGCTGCCATTGGTGCGGCATTGCACTGAGTCCGGGAAGACCGGATCCCCGCCCCAAAGCCAGCAGGAGAGTTTCGACCTGGTCATCCGCATGCTGCGCAATAGCTACTGATTTGATAGCTTCCTGCGCATATTCTGAAAGGGCTAGAGCCTCAAAAGCCTCATATCTTGCAACGCGGGCAGCTTCTTCCGGACTTTGACCGGGGCTATGGCGCGCATTGACTTCCTTGCGCCTCAGGGGCACGTCAAAATCCTGGCAAAGCCTCTCACATTGGCGTTCAAACTGGTCCGCCGCGGACTGCAAGCCGTGGTTGACATGAAACGCGACTACCTGCCCCGGCCACTTTTGAGCACAAGCCGCCAGCAAGGCAGTGGAGTCAGCTCCGCCACTGAGTGCCACTGCCAGCGGCAACGCAGGCTCGAACGCCCGCATGGCCTGCTCGAGCGAATGGGTCATTGAAAAACGAAGCTGACTTACTTGGACGACGCTTTGGTGTCAGTAAACCGGCCGTAGCTTTGCAGGCGCTCGTAGCGGCGATCTAACAGTTCCTTGACCTTCAGATCACTGATTTGACGGAAAGCATCGGCCAGTGCCCGCTTGAGGAATGCCGCGGCCTGTTTCACATCTCGGTGGGCACCGCCAACGGGTTCATTCACAATTTTGTCAACCAAGCCCAAAGCTTTGAGGCGGTGCGCCGTAATGCCCAAGGCATCTGCTGCCTCCTGCGCTTTGTCCGACGTCTTCCAGAGAATGGACGCACATCCTTCAGGACTGATCACCGAGTAAATGGAATACTGCAACATCACCACCTGGTCCGCCACAGAAATAGCCAAAGCGCCGCCAGAACCACCTTCACCAATGATGGTCGTAATGATGGGCACTTCCAGCTGAGCCATCTCAAAAATGTTGCGGCCAATGGCCTCAGATTGACCACGCTCTTCGGCATCAATGCCGGGGTAGGCACCGGGCGTGTCCACAAAAGTAAAGACGGGAAGTTTGAATTTCTCCGCCAGCTTCATCAGGCGCAGTGCCTTGCGATAGCCTTCAGGCTTGCTCATCCCAAAATTACGCAGGCCTCGTTCTTTGGTGTCTCTGCCTTTTTGCTGCCCCAGCACCATGCAGGGCGTGCCGTTGAAGCGCGCTAATCCACCCACAATGCTCAGGTCATCAGCGAAATGGCGGTCGCCGTGTAACTCTACAAAATGGGTAAATATTTCACCCACATAGTCCAAGGTGTAGGGGCGCTCGGCGTGACGGGCGATTTTTGTAATCTGCCAAGGCGTGAGATCGCTGTAAATGTCTTTGGTGAGCTGCTGGCTTTTTTTGCTGAGTTGCTCGATTTCAGCCGAAATATCAACCGCAGACTCGTTTTGCACATATCGCAGTTCTTCAATCTTGGACTCCAGCTCCGCAATGGGCTGCTCAAAATCCAGAAATGTCTTTTTTGCCAACGTAACTCTCCTTCTAGCGAACGCCCCCGAATGGGGGATGTCCAATTAGTACGCGACCGGCTGCGGGTCGAGCGATCGCCAAATATACCAAGTCGCCACACTGCAAAACGGTGCCCAGGCGGCAGCCACTTCCCGAACTTCGCTGCGGCTGACTACCTCACCCGAAAAATAGTTGAGGCTTATGCCATTGATCAAACCCACATCATCCAGCGGCAAGACATTGGGACGCATCAGATGAAAAATCAGAAACATCTCGGCGGTCCAGCGGCCAATGCCACGGATGCCGACCAATTCGTCGATGATTTCCTCGTCGTCCATGGATTTCCACGCGTCGATATGCAAGGCGCCACTGTCAAAGTGAAGAGCCAGATCTACCAAGTATTCGACCTTGCGCGCGCTCAAGCCAGCGGCACGCATGTCGTCAACTTTTAGTTTCAATATCGCGGCTGGCGTGATTTTTTTGGGCAGCACCGCAAACCGGTCCCATACTGTTTGAGCCGCTTTCACGGATATCTGCTGACCCACAATGCTGCGGGCCAAAGTGACGAATGCGTCACCACGGGTCTGGAGACAGGCATCACCAAACTGCGGTATCAGCCGCTTCATCACCCGATCTTTCTTAATCAGCTGCTTGCAGGCCTCGTCCCAGAAAGACGGTGTGACCTTCGGGTTGCCTACTTGCTTTTTTGTAGCCAGTGTCACTGCGCGGCTTCCCATGTCGTACCACCGGGCGTGTCTTTCAACACTATCCCCTGAGCAAGAAGTTCTTTGCGAATACCGTCTGCAAGGGCGAAATCCTTGGCCGTTTTTGCAGCTGCGCGTTGACTTATTCGCTCAAGAATCGATTGCTCGTCCACAGACGCGCCCAATTTCAGGAATCCGCTTGGATTGGCCTGCAAAAGTCCCAAAAATCCGCCCAGTTTCTTCAGCAGCCCCGCCATTTCGCTGGATTTTGAGCGATTGACTTCCGTAGCCAGATCAAACAAAACGGCGACAGCTTCTGGGGTTCCAAAATCTTCATCCATGGCTGACTTGAATCTGGCCGCCATTGCGTGAGACTCCCAATCCAGCGTTTCCATTGCGGCGGGCTCCACCAAGTTGAGCGCAGTGTAGAGGCGTTTGAGGCCGTTACGGGCATCGTCGAGATGCACATCGCTGTAATTGAGTGCGCTGCGGTAGTGCGTACGCAACAGGAAATAACGCACTGTCTCGGGATCGTACTTGGCCAAAACCTCGCGAATAGTGAAAAAATTGCCCAAGCTTTTAGACATTTTTTCGTTGTCCACACGCACAAATCCGTTGTGAACCCAAAACCTGGCCAGTGGTTTTTCGTTAGCTCCCTCGCTCTGCGCGATCTCGTTTTCATGGTGTGGAAACTGCAAATCAGCTCCCCCTCCATGAATATCAAATGTCTCACCCAAGGTTTCACAGCTCATGGCGGAGCATTCAATATGCCATCCGGGTCGGCCGACCCCATAAGCATGGCCCCAGTCAGCCGCATCCCATTTGGCATCCGAGGGTTCTGAAGGCTTGGCGGTTTTCCAGAGCACGAAGTCCAAAGGATCATCTTTTCCATCCTGAACAGCGACTCGCTCACCCGCGCGCAACTCATCCAAGGACTTGCCCGAAAGCTTCCCATAACCAGCGAATTTGCGGACCGCGTAATTGACATCCCCTGAAGCGGACTTGTAAGCAAGGCCTTTAGCCTCCAGTTGACCAATCAGTGTGAGCATCTGGGGCACATATTCGGTAGCCCTGGGCTCCAGAGTGGGCGCTTCAATGCCCAGCAGCCCAATGTCAGCGCGCATGGCCTCAATCATCTCGTCGGTCAAAGCGCGAATGGTGATGCCTCGCTCGACGGAGCGTTTGATGATCTTGTCGTCAATGTCGGTGATGTTGCGCACGTAGGTGACCTTGTATCCGCTGGCCTTGAGCCAGCGTTGTACAACGTCGAAAGCCATCATCATTCGGGCATGGCCAATATGGCAGAGGTCGTAAATTGTCATGCCACACACGTACATGCGCACATGGCCGGGCTCAATCGGGACAAAATCTGTCAATGCACGCGAAAGCGTGTTGTAGATGCGCAAACTCATGGGTAATTCAAAATGCCTATGGGGACCTGCCCCAGCACAATCTCCGACCAACTTTACAAAAAGTGGACAAACCTTGCAGTCTTTCAAAGGGGGGAAAACGGCACCCCCTCAGATACAATCACGGACAGTATAAAGCCCCTGCCTGCGGGCTATTTTGATGCGCTAGACCACGAAGGCTTTATGAAGCACAACCACCCTACTCCCCTGTTGACGTTCAAGACAATGGCACTTGCCATGGCCTTGTTGTTTACCAATGCCCATGCAGATGAGTACTCCGATGTAACCCAGCTAGTGCGTTCTGGCAAGTTGAGCGATGCCCTTACCAAAGCTGACCAATACCTTGCCGGCAAACCTAAAGATCCGCAAATGCGGTTTATCAAGGGTGTGATTCAGCGCGACAGCGGGAAAACGACTGAGGCTATCGCCACATTTACCAAACTCACAGAAGAATATCCGGAGCTTCCTGAGCCTTACAACAATCTGGCTGTGTTGTACGCCGGCCAGAGCCAATTCGACAAAGCCCGCAGTGCGCTCGAAATGGCCATTCGCACCAACCCAAGCTACGCCACAGCCCATGAAAATCTGGGAGATGTCTATGCCAAGTTGGCAAGTCAGGCCTACAACAAGGCGTTGCAACTTGACAATACCAATGCGGCAGTAGCACCCAAGCTGGCCTTGATCCGCGAACTCTTCAACCCCAACGCTCCAAAGACTCAACGTCCGGTTACTGTGCCAGGTCCTGCGGCATCAACTACTGTCTCTGCTGCCCCCGCTGCTCCAGTCGCTCTGCCGTCGGCAAGCGCCCCAGTGGCTACCAAACCAGCTGCGACTGGCAGCGCGCAAACGGATTCGACATCATCTGACGCCACCGCGCAAAAAGACGTGGAGGCTGCGGTAAAAGCCTGGGCCAGCGCATGGTCCGCTAAAGACATCAAGTCCTACCTTGGGGCCTATAGTCGCAACTTTGATCCTCCAGGATCCGTTTCCCGAAACTCCTGGGAAGAGGACCGCAAAGCCCGCATCCTGGGCAAGGCCAGCATCAGCGTGAAACTGGAAAACCTGCAGGTATCGGTTTCTGGAGCCAAAGCTACGGCAAAGTTCCGGCAGGAATACAAAGCCAGTGGTCTGGCGGTTTCCAGCAGGAAGACATTGGAACTGGTGAAAACAGGTGAGGTCTGGCAGATAGTCAAAGAATCCACCGGTAGCTGAGTACCAGACATTTCATGAGTTATTGGAGACCTTGGGTTGTTTGCACAGCCCTGCTGGTATTTGGCCTTTTTCCTGCACATGCGTCCAACAAAGCCCGCAATGGCAAGTCCAAACAGGCGAGCCCGGACGCCCCCCTCACGCAGGTTAGCGCTGGGGTAGCCGAATCGCGATTGATCGAGATCTACCGTCTGATTGGAGCTGGCCAAAGTCAGCAGGCATTGGTCAAGGCCTCAGCCCTGGTGCAGGAATTGCCGCATTTTCAATTGGCGCAACTGGTCTATGGAGATTTGCTTTCTGCCCGCATCCGACCATTGAACCAAATGGGTGATGTTCCGCAAGATATGGCAGCACTCGCAGGTACAACGGTTACCGAACTACGGGAAGAGTCCAATCGGCGCCTCCAAGCGCTGCGTGAGCGTCCCTTGCCTGGTACCGTTCCCTCCCAGTTTCTCGCCCTATCCGCTCGAACGAAACACGCCATTGCTGTGGATGCATCGCGCTCACGCTTGTATTTGTTTGAGAATGGCCCGGAAGGCTTGAAGCTGATCTCAGATCACTACATTTCCCTGGGTAAAGCGGGAACCTCCAAGACATTTGAAGGCGATCAACGTACGCCTTTGGGGGTTTACTACATTACCAGTAACCTCGACCCTAAATCACTTAAGGATTTTTATGGGTCTGGTGCCTTACCAATCAACTACCCCAACAGCCTGGACAGTCGCAGAGGTAAAACCGGCGGCGGCATCTGGCTGCACGGCACTCCACCCAACCAGTTTTCCAGGGCGCCGCAGGCCACGGACGGCTGTGTTGTTCTTGCCAATCCAGACCTGTCCCAAATCATTCGAACTGTCGAAGTGCGAACCACACCGGTTGTCATTGCTACGCAACTCCAATGGGTCAAGCCAGCGAATGCCCGCATGGAAATCAAACCATTTGAAGATGCGTTGTTGGCTTGGCGAAATGCGAAAACAGCCGGTGATCTGAATCATCTGCTGACGTTTTATACGAGCGACTTCAATAGCAATGGAAAGAATCTTCAGCAGTGGATGCCGACATTGCAAAACGAACTCAACCGCACAGGAGGCCGCAACATTCAGCTCAAGGATGTGTCCTACCTTCGCTGGGTGGATTCCGCTGACACGATGGTGGTTACCTTTGGTGAAGTCATTGAAGGTGTCAGGACAGGATGGACCAAGAGACAATACTGGATGCGTCAGGGTAACCAGTGGAAAATTTTTTTTGAAGGAGCACCGTAAATGGGATTTATATACATCGCGCGACGGGCAGTGATTGCCGTTTGCATCGGCTTGCTTGTGCAGCCGGTGATGGCGCAGCAGACCCCTGCGAAAGTAAAGTTTCAAACCACACTGGGTGACTTTGTGGTGGAAGTTTATCCAGACAAATCTCCCAAAACGGTCGAAAACTTCCTTCAGTACGTCAAAGACAAGTTCTACGACGGCACTGTATTTCATCGGGTCATTGATGGCTTCATGGTGCAAGGTGGTGGTTTCAACACCGATATGACCCAGAAGGCAACCCGCGAACCCATCGTTCTAGAAGCAAAAAATGGCCTGAAGAATGACAGGGGAACTATCGCCATGGCCAGAACCAGCAACCCAAACTCCGCTACTGCACAGTTTTTTATTAATGTGGTGGACAACAATAATCTCAACGCACCCAGCCCAGATGGCAATGGCTATGCGGTTTTTGGCAAAGTCGTCCAAGGCATGGACATTGTGGACAAAATTCGCGTTGCCCCCACTGCCAACAAAGGTATGTTTCAAAATGTGCCCGTCACCCCTATTCTTATCAACTCTGCCACTTTGGTGAAATAAATCATGAGCAATCCTCAAGTCGAACTGCACGTTGTCAACTACGGCGTAATCACCCTGGAACTTGACCAGGAAAAAGCACCTGTATCCACAGCCAACTTCCTGGCCTACGTGAACAATGGGCATTACAACAACACCATTTTTCACCGTGTCATTCCCGGTTTCATGGTCCAAGGCGGTGGAATGGAGCCTGGCATGAATCAAAAGTCCTGCGAAGCACCCATACAAAATGAAGCCAACAATGGACTGAAGAACGCCGTGTACACAGTGGCTATGGCACGCACCGGAGACCCTCACTCTGCGACAGCCCAATTTTTCATCAATATTGCAGACAACGGATTCCTGAACCACACTGCGCCGTCTGCACAGGGCTGGGGTTACGCTGTATTCGGAAAAGTGGTTGCCGGAACCGACGTGGTTGACAAGATCAAAGCAGTCAAGACCGGACGCAAGGGCTTCCACGATGACGTTCCCAAAGAAGACGTCGTCATCGAAAAGGCTGTTGCGCTTTAATTTATTGCTTCATCAATAATGGAAATCGTTGCGCCCCCGCATTGGAGAAGCATCGATTTCATCTCGGATCTTCATCTCCATTCATCCGAGCCCGCGACCCTGGAGTTGTTGTCCGGCTATCTGGACCGAACCACCGCCAACGCGTTGTTCATCTTGGGAGACTTGTTTGAGGTCTGGGTAGGAGACGATATCCTGCTTGATGCCAAGAGCCATGAATCGCAGGTTGCTGCGTTGATCCGAAGAGCCTCCGAGCGCATGGATATTTTCATCATGCATGGGAACCGGGATTTTCTTATGGGCTCGGAACTCATGGCTGCCTGCAATAGCCAGTTAGTGGACGACCCTAGCGTGCTGGAATTTGGCCAAGAGCGATGGCTTCTGACCCATGGCGATGCCCTTTGTCTGGAAGACCACGCCTACCAGCAATTTCGATCCGTTGTAAGAGGTGACGACTGGCAGCGCGAATTTCTCAGCAAGCCTTTGAGCGAGCGTCAAAGCATTGTTTGTGGCTTGCGAGCGAAAAGTGAGGCCATCAAGCGAACGGCAGTCGCCTACGTGGACGTGGACGAAACCGCCGCCATGCATTGGCTCGAATCGAACAAAGCCCGCCACATGATCCACGGGCATACCCATCATCCGCGAACTCATGCACTGGGGCTACTGAGTCAACGTTGGGTACTGAGTGATTGGGACGGGGCCGCAAGCCCTCCTCGCTTCGAGGTCTTGCGCATGTCACTTACCGACCAAGGCGCGGTTCAAGTCTCCAGAGGAACCGGGGTCAGTTAATCCAGCCCTGCATATTGACGTCGTCAATTTGCCAAGGATCCAGGAACTGCTGGGCATACCGCAGGTAAACGCCCCGCAACGCAAAAATTTCAAACAGATCCGGATCGATGTGCCCATTCTTGCTGAACCTGTGCATGATGGACATGGCCTGGGACAACTTCATACCAGGTTTGTAAGGTCGGTCTCGGGCCGTCAAAGCTTCAAAAATGTCGGCAATCCCCATGACCCTGGCTTGCACCGACATTTGCTCACGGGTCAGACCCTTGGGATAGCCTTTACCGTCCATGCGCTCATGGTGCCCTCCGGCATACTCCGGAACATTTTTGAGGTGTTTGGGCCAGGGCAATTGCTCCAGCATCTTATTGGTTGCCACGATGTGGTAATTGATGGTCTCACGCTCAGCAGCACTCAAAGTGCCCGCCCGGATACTGAGGTTGTCAATTTCGTCGGCACTGAGAAACTCTGTTTCCACACCGTCTGAATTGCGCCAGAGGAAGTTGGTGCCAATGGCCCGAACCCGTGCAATGTCCGCATCTTTCATGGATTCGCCACCGCGATTGACCGTCTGAAGAAAGTCCCGGTCTTCATCGAGTGCATCGATGGTGGCTCGGCATTCCGATAGCAACTCGGCTTCAGCATCACTGTTCTGCACCGGTCGCAATGCCAATTGCTGGCGCAGTGCAGCTATTTCCTTGTCTCTTTTCAACACCTCAAACCGCGTATTCAACAGCTCAATGCGGTCAAACAGGGTCTCCAGTTTGGTCGCCTTGTCAACGACATGGACCGGGGTCGTGATTTTTCCGCAGTCATGCAACAAACCGGCAATCTTGAGTTCATAGCGGTCCCTGTCACTCATTTCAAACGCGGCCAGCGGACCCGTTTTGGTTTCATTGACTGCTTCAGCCAACATCATGGTCAGCTCAGGAACCCGCTGGCAGTGGCCTCCAGTGTGATGTGACTTTTCGTCAATCGCCAGATTGATCAGGTTGATAAGCGACTCAAACAGAGACTCCAACTGCGACAGAAGGTCACGGTTGGAAATAGCCACTGCCGCCTGGGAGGACAGAGATTCGGCCAAACTTTGGTCGGCCATCGAGAACGGTCCGACCTCGCCGGTGATCGGGTGCCTCGCATTGATCAGTTGCAAAACCCCAATGACATCGCCCTCATGGTCCTTGATGGGCACAGAAAGAAAGGATTGGGACCTGTAGCCGGTGTGCTGGTCGAACTTGCGGGTACCAGAAAAGTCGAAGTTAGGCTCGGTGTAGGCATCTGCAATGTTGACGGTCTGATGGTGCAGCGCAGAATAGGCCGCCACCAAAGAGTCATTGGGTTGCCCTGATTCCTTGTACAAAGGCAAATTCGGTAAATGTATGGGATTGCCTGACGTGCCTCCACTGGCAATGTTCAGGGAATCGGTGTGCAAAATCTCAAATCTGAGCGCCTGTCCATCTTCCGTGAGTCGGTACAGCGTTCCACCATCGGCGCGGGTAATGGATTTAGCCGCAACCAATATGTTTTCCAGCAATCGGGTGATATCCCGCTCCTTGGAAAGCGAGGTACCAATGACGTTTAGCTTTTCAAGCCTCTTGAGAAGGTCCTCTACCGAATCCATACTACCTCCTTCGGTCTTTCAAGACCAGTTGGTCAGCGACGAAGCATCACTTTCAGCACGCTTTGAAGACGGCGAGCGTCTTCGGGACTAAACGGGCCTGCCAGCACGGCAGCGGTGTCGTCTCCCCAGGTTTGCGCCGGTGCCGGATCATTGCGCCGGGTCAGCAACTGAAGTTGCAGAGCACGCCGCTCGCCAAGCATCTCTGCAGGTGTTGGAACTTCTGCCGCCATCTCCAGGCGCAACAAAGCCTCTTTGGGTTGGGGTGCCTTGGCCGGGGCCTTTCCATGTTCCCCAAGGGCCTGCACCCAAACTGAACGCACGCCTGCATTGGTGCGCGCTCCCAAATCCTGCACACTTGGAACAAGTGCGGAGTCGCGCTTTTCCCATGCCGTAAGCAATTGGGTTAACGCCTCGCCATGGGCCTGAGCAGCCAACTTCTTGAGTGCCATTTGGGCATGTTCCATGGCATCGCGCTGAGCGCGGAACGCCGTGTCTCCCAAACGGGGCGCTTCCACCCATGGACCTGAAGTCCGCCCTCGATCGTCACCGCGAGGTGCACGACCTGACTTGTCGTCTCGGCCTGAACGAGGCGCATCTTTTCTATCGTTCCATTTGCCACCCCGCCCTGCCGCAGCGGCAGGAGCTTCTTTTTTCATGCCGGGGCGATCGTCACCGCGTACGGCGACTACAGGCTTGACTGCAGGCTTCGGAGGCACTGTGGCCGGCACATCCGCGGCTGACGTTTCAGTCGCTGAGACAGGCTCCTCCAGTTCACCAGATGCTACATTTTCAGTAGCTTCTGACGCAGCAACGGTGGGCGCTGGAGTGCTATTTGATTCCAAATTATTGGCATCCGAGGCTGCTTTGGCAGCACTCTCGGCGGCTCCAGCGTCCTTGGCAGCGGCTTGCGCCAGCGCTTGACCGCTCAACGCAGCGTCCAACGCAGTCATGGCCTGACGGATGGCATGCGCATCACCCGAGGCATTGGCTGCTTCCAGCGCTTTCGCTGCATCAAGAACCGTACGGTCCCGTGCACCGAGCGCAGCGTCAGCTTTCTCTCTCTCAGCGGTTTTCCGGTTGAACGCATCGTCAATGGGCTTGCGAAATGCATCCCACAATTTTTGCTCCTGACGACGGTCGATCGGAACCATGTGGGCTTGCGCCTGCCAGCGTTGCTGCAGGGACTTGACTGCATCAATGCGCAGCACCGCTGCAGCACCCAATTCCTTGGCCTCTTCAATCATTGCATGGCGCAAAGCCAGACTTTGGGCCTGTAACGCCTCCAGCGGCGCAGCAGCATAGGCAATTGCCTCTTTCCACAATGGCTGCAATTCAGCGAAAACCTTCTCGCCCACATGTCCTGCTTCGCGCCAGCGGTCACCAAACTGGTGAAGAATGCGGCTAAAGCCTTTCCAATCGTCATCCAAGGCAGTCCGGTTGGATTCTGCCCAGGCTTTCACTTCACCAATCAGAGCCAGACGGTGGGCTTTATGCTCCGCTGTTTCTGCCTTGAGTTTGTCCAGCCACACTTCCACTACTTTGTGGGCTTCGTTACAGGCCTCGTCAAACCGTTTCCACAGGGCGTGATTGGGAACTCCGCCCTGGTCAGTTTGCTTCCACTGATCGCGCATCGTACGCAAGGTTTCCTGCATTTTGCGGCCGCCAATGGCATGTCCTTCTGGGCGCTTGAGCAGACCCTCGGCTTTGATGACCAGTTCCTCACGCAACTGATCGGCGCGCCAGCGTTGCCACCCCTCCAGTTCGCCAGCTGCTGCCAGCGCGGCATGGGCTTGGTTCTCTAGTTTGCTGTCGATCAGTTTGCCAAATTCCTTGAGCGCATGTCGCAATGCTCCTGCGGCACCTGCACTTGCTTTTCCATGGCCTTCAGCAACTTCTTGCTCTAGTTTTGCAAGCGCATCACCGACAGCGGCAGTGGCAGTGGCCCGTACTTGCGGATCGACTTGAGGTTTTGACTTGACTGCCGACTCTAAAGGTATGCCCCGGGCAACGCGCAATTCATCGGCCCATACGGGTACCGGCGGCAAAGCCGCTGCCACGTCCTGTGAAGCAGCCACTGCGAGAGAAAGTGCACTCTGGAAGGCATCCCAAACCACTAGCAATTGAGACTTGGAAGCTTCCAGCAATGACGGAAACTTCAGATCAACACTGGCCCAACTCTCTTGCGTTACCAGCAGCGCCGCCTGAGACTGCCAATGTTCCACGTCCGTGCGCAGAGTTTCCCAAGCGACCTGCGCATCCTGCCAGGACTTGGTTGACAAAACTTCGATGCGTTGCGCCAGCAGCACGGCCGCCTCCCTTTGCACCTGCACCTGATGCTGCAAGTCCTCAATGGCTCGCACCCGTTCTACAAGTTGGGTCTTGAGTGACGCAAGGGGCTCCTTGCTCAAAGGTGCCCCCGCCTTGGCCGCATCGCGTTGCCACGCCAAAGCATCAGCAATATTGAGCTTGGCAGTGTCCAGCAAGGACTGGGCTTTAGCTGCCCATTCAGCCCCCAGAATCTCCTGGCCTTTGGAGCGCTTGATTTCGTCCAGGCGTTCGCGTACCAGCTTAGCGGCACCCTTGTCTTTCACACTGAGTTCTTTAAACACCTCAGTGAGCTGCTCAGGCGTGGGATTGCCTTGTAGCCACTCCCGGACGCGTGCAGCACGTTCTCCTGCAGTGGTGGCGGAAGATATATCAGTGGGAAGTGCAAAGGTCGAAGTCACAGTGGGCTCAGCAATGAGGTAGTTATATAAATTGGCAAGGGCGTATTTTCGCTGCTAATTACCTTCACTCCGGGCTTCTTGCCTTGTTCCAGCCCAAATTTAAACCTCGCTCAGAATGCATGTCAGTCAAATTAAGGAGAAACTTTGGAATAAAGAATTGAATCCATATGGTTGACTTGGTATAACAAAGCCCCATAAAATCCGCCCATTCTTAGCCCTAGCTAGGGATAACCCGTATCCGCTGCCGAACCCGGCATATTCAAATCGCTGCACATGTCGAGACGACGCCGCAGGATATTGATAGCGTACCAACCCAAACGGAATGTTTATGACATTTCGCCTGAGAAGGAAGAGCTATGACAGCGACCGAAAAATTCACCCAAGGCATGCGCACATTTCTGAGCGACGTAGCCCAAGGGTTCTTTGAAATTACACACAACGGCTTTGCCTTGTTAGGCCTGGCAGTCATGTTTGCCGTTCTGACAGTAACTGCAAGGCCTGAAATTCGCCAAGCGGGCGAAGAGCAGTTGATTGCCTGGCTGCAAGAGCGTCAGATCGCACTAACGGGATTTGGCTCTGATAAGGAAGCCATTGACCGTGCAACAGCAATCAATCCCCAAAGCCTGCCCAAAACTCAGGCGGCCGTGGCGTTCTGGCTCAGCAAAAAGTACGACGTGGCACCAGAACCGGTAAGTGCACTGGTGGCCGAGGCCTTCGAAATTGGCACTAAAACCAAGCTCGATCCCACTCTGATTCTTGCTGTGATGGCGATAGAGTCAGGGTTTAACCCCTTTGCCCAGAGTCCTGTGGGAGCCCAAGGACTGATGCAGGTCATGACCCAGATCCACAGTGACAAGTACAAAAGTTTTGGCGGAAAACTGGCGGCCTTTGATCCGGTGAGCAATCTGCGGGTCGGGGTCAAGGTTTTGCAGGAATGCATAGCCAGAGCAGGATCGGTTGAAGGCGGGCTCAGGCTGTACGTGGGTGCTTCCAACCAGGAAACAGAAGGTGGATACACCGCCAAAGTCCTCGCTGAGTACAGTCGCTTGCAACAGGTAGCTGCTGGCAAATCGGTTCCAACCATGTCGCCGTCCATCGTGCCCGCAGTGCAGCCCGTCAAACAGCAGGAACCGACTGAGAACGTAGCCTCTCTTTTCCAGTCCTGATCAGCCACCGGCTTGGTCGGGTAAAATCTGCGTGTACGCGACTGGCGATAGGCATGGCATCTTCGGGTGAGCACATGCCGACGTGGGACACCACTGGGAAGCGTACCGCACTGACACTATCTATATAGCGAGTGTGTTCAGCCGTTCGCCTGGGCAGCCCCTGTTTCATTCGCATTTTGTCTGAATGAACCCACAGGGTCCGTGTCATTAAGGACTGCCATGTACAACCGAAATATCCTCGTAGAACAAACCGACCCTGAACTGTGGGCTGCCATCTTGGCAGAGAACGCTCGCCAGGAACACCACATTGAACTGATCGCCAGCGAGAACTACGCCTCGCCTGCCGTCATGGCGGCACAGGGCAGTCAACTGACCAATAAGTACGCTGAAGGCTACCCCGGCAAGCGCTACTACGGAGGCTGCGAACATGTTGACGTGGCTGAACAACTGGCCATTGACCGTGTGAAGCAGATCTTTGGCGCACAAGCAGCCAACGTGCAACCCCATTGCGGAGCTTCCGCCAACGAAGCGGTCTTTTTGGCCTTTCTGAAGCCTGGCGACACCATCATGGGCATGAGTCTGGCCGAAGGCGGCCACCTGACCCATGGCATGCCACTGAATATGAGTGGCAAATGGTTCAATGTGGTGAGCTATGGTCTGGATGCCAATGAAGCCATTGACTACGAAGCCATGGAACGCAAGGCCCATGAAGCCAAGCCAAAACTGATCATTGCGGGCGCCAGTGCTTATTCTCTTGCTATCGATTTTGAACGCTTCGCCAAAGTAGCCAAAGATGTTGGCGCCATTTTCATGGTCGATATGGCCCACTATGCGGGCCTCATTGCAGCAGGCGTCTACCCCAACCCGGTTCCGCATGCCGACATCGTGACTTCGACCACCCACAAGAGCCTGCGCGGCCCCCGTGGCGGCATCATCCTGATGAAGTCCGAGTTTGAGAAAGCCATCAACAGTGCCATCTTTCCCGGCCTGCAAGGCGGGCCATTGATGCATGTCATCGCAGCCAAAGCAGTCGCTTTCAAGGAAGCATTGAGCCCCGAGTTCAAGACTTATCAGCAACAGGTGGTAAAAAATGCCCAGATCGTGGCAGAGACCCTGACATCGCGCGGCTTGCGCATTGTGAGTGGCCGCACCGAAAGCCATGTGATGCTAGTGGATCTGCGCGCCAAGGGCATTACCGGCAAGGAAGCCGAAGCAGTGCTGGGCAATGCCCACATGACCATCAACAAAAATGCCATTCCCAACGACCCGGAAAAGCCAATGGTCACCAGTGGCGTCCGTATCGGAACCCCAGCCATGACCACGCGCGGATTCAGGGACGAAGAGGCGCGCATGACTGCAAATTTGGTTGCAGACGTGCTGGACAATCCCAGGGACGAGGCCAACATTGCGGCTGTGCGCACGAAGGTCAATGCCTTGACTGCCCGCTTCCCGGTCTATAAGTAAGCTCCGATCGATGAAATGCCCCTTCTGCAGCCACCCCGACACCCAAGTGGTGGAAACACGGGTGGCCGAAGACGGGGACTTCATCCGCCGCAGGCGCCAATGTGCGTCCTGTGAGAAGCGCTTCACCACCTACGAACGTCCAGACGTCAACTTTCCGTCCATCGTCAAAAAAGATGGTCGCCGCATCGAATACGAGCGAAGCAAACTGCTCGCCTCCATGAACCTGGCACTGCGCAAGCGCCCGGTCAGCACCGAGCAAATAGACAGCGCCATAGAGCGCATAGAAGAAAAACTGCTCAACCTGGGATTGCGCGAGATTGCCTCAACCCGCATAGGCGAGCTCGTCATGCGGGAACTCAAGAAGCTAGACAAGGTGGCTTACGTGCGCTTTGCCAGCGTGTACCGCAACTTTGAAGATATTGACGAATTCAAGTTGTTGGTGGATGAGGTTAGGAAGTAGCAATCCGACAAGAGGTAGTTTTCGGCAGACAATCCGCTCCCCATCAGCTTTAACCAATCAGATAATGGGGCATGAGCAAATTGCCACGAATTCGATTAGGTTACTCTGGCTTTTCATTGATTGAATTGCTGGTGACGATCGCCTTGATCGCTGTTTTGGCCCGACTTGCGGCACCGGCCATTGGTGGCTTTGCGTCACGCAATGCGGTCCGCGGCTTGAGCAACGACTTCAGTCTCTCCATGCAGCGTGCCCGCACTGAGGCTATCAATAAAAACCAGTGCGTCGCCATCTGCATGTCCTCGACGGTGGGCGGAACCAATAAATGCGCAGGAAGTGGCCAAAATTGGGGTACCGGTTGGTTGATTTTCGAATTTCCCAGTTGCGGCACTGTGGTCACCAGTGACCCGTCGGACCCGAATTTAATTGTTTTTTCCGGTCAAGGTGCTGGGGCTCGCTATGAACTCAATGCAGACAGTAGTGTCCGTTCAGTTGTCTTCAACGCCAGGGGCGTGCCCAGGTTGTCAAGTGCGGGGCGTTTTAACTTGGTGGATACAGGTGTTTCGTCCAACGACACCATCAATCGGACTTTTTGTCTCGATATGGCCGGGCGACTTCGTGTGCTTGACTATGCATCTAGCTGCTAGGGCTGAATGTTTATGAACCTTATGACCTCTCAAAGTATGCGAAATCGGAACACAGGGGCCACGATGGTGGAGGTTCTGGTTTCAGTATTGTTGCTGTCCTTTTCCCTTTTGGGTATCGCTGGCTTGATGGCGGCTACCACACGATATCAGCTCGGGGTTGAAAGCAGGTCAACAGTAACTATGCTTTTCAATGATGCAACCAGCCGCATGCGCACCAATTTGGCGGAGGTTCCTGGCTTTGATGCCACAGTGACCTCACCAACATTCAATTACACAGCCAGTTGGTCTACCCAACAAAGCACGATTGCATCTCCTGCCACGAACTGCGGACCTACTGCCACTGCAACCTGCACCAATGCGCAACGGGCTACCTATGATCTTTGGGAATTGAGGAGTTCTGCCAGACGATCTCTTCCTCAGGGTAGTCTTCAGCTTATTGGGGACACGGCCGATGGTCTGACGGTAACCTATCTTTGGATGGACAAGGACTTCGTGGACGGCTCGCTGGTCAGCACCAGCAACCCATCAGGATTGAGAACAAGTGCAACATGCTCAAGCACCGACACAATTATGCAGAGGCAAGCCTGCTGTCCTACACAAGCAAGTGTTAGCACCTCTCCCGGGGTAAGGTGTCTCAATTTCACGTTCATCCCATAACGCTTTCAAGGCCATGAAAACAACAGCCTCCAGGCAACCCAACCTGTCCAATAGAGGATTCTCACTGGTAGAGCTAATGGTGTCTGTTGCCATCAGTATGGTGGTTGTAATTGCCGCGTCGTATGTCTATCTTGGAACTCGGGAAACACAGCGAACACTCAGTGAAAAATCATTCACTTTTGAAAGCGCCAAATTTGCCATGGATCTCATTGGCCGAGACATTGAGAACGCCGGTTTTTATCCGGCCATTCGGTCTACTACCGGAGCTATGTCGCCTAATTCTGTTAGCACTGAAAGCTATGTCAATCCGATTACCGCCTCGCCACCTGCGGCCTACGGCAGCATCATTTACGGCTGCCAAGCCCTAAGGTATTTGCCGGTGACCTCTGTATGCGGTGCACACTCCGGTACGGTCGATTCCGATGCCATGGTAGTGAACTACTATTCCAACGACTCATCCGGTCTTGACATCGGAAACCGCGCGGATTGCCTGCGTCAGGATTCAGCGAATGATGCCGCTACCAACAATATCACTGGCAATGTGCGGCGCAACGCGGGTCATGCGGCTGCTGCTGCGGCAGACAGGCCGTTCTTGGCACCGCAAAAACCTTTATTCGTTTCGAACCGTTACACACTGAGTAGCACGACTTTGCAAGTGGAGGGACAAACTATCAATACTTTTAGTCTCGCTTGCAACGGAAATGGACAATCAACCGCCAGCAATACCTATCAACCCATGATTCCGGGGATTGACCAATTGCGCTTCTATTATTTGGTGAGTGACGGCGTGAACGGCCAATATAAGCGGGCAAATTCCGTTACTGCCACTGAGTGGGCCAATGTGACCGGCGTGCGCGTTTGTCTTATTGCAAGGTCTTTGCAAGCGGCTCGACTAAGGGGCACCACTTCCTACTCCCTTAACGACTGTGATGGGGCAAGCCAGTCATACACCGATGGCATTGAGCGCAAGGTGTTTAGCCAAGTGTTCGCGCTGAAAAACAAAGCCAACGTGACGTTCTGAACCATGAAACCATTGCCACGATTTTCCCAATCCGGCACACGGCAAGATGGCGTTGTGCTGGTGATCGTTTTGATTTTTTTGCTGGCCTTAACGACTATTGGAATATTCGCCGCCCGCAACACCATTTTGGGTGAACACCAATCCCGCAATGAGTTGGAGTACCAGGTGGCGCGCCAGGCAGCAGAGTCGGCGCTCAGGGACGGTGAGCGCGATCTGAGGTTGAAATCGGGCGTTGCTCCTCCTGACGCGATTTGCACGCGCGGTGGGGTGCTTCGAACAGAAGACCCGGTTATCAGCGATGCGGAATTCACGGACGCCTGCCTGGGCGGCCAATGCAAAATGCCTGGAACCAGGTACGTAGTTGCCTGGGACAATGCAACGCCAGTGTCTGGAGCTAGCCCTGGTGAGCCATGGTGGCCAACTAGCAAGGGTGGCGTATGGAGTGATTACTTCAGAACCAAATCACCCAATACTGCCACTGCACCTAGTTGCAGCACCTTCACTGGGGGTGTTCCGCTGGGCCTGTTTACTGGAGCGACTCCAATGACCGGCGTTGCAAGGCAACCTGAATATCTTATTGAGTTTTTGAGTCCATCCCAGGACACATCGGGTGATGGAAAGAGTTTTGAATGCCCCACCACGGTGACGAATTCCGGCGTTGCAACCGCTGATACGTCCTCCACAGCATCAACAACTCAAACACTGAACATGGCTTGCTACCTTTTCAGGATTACATCCCGAGGATTTGGACCAAGTGTGATTTTCAGGGACAACAGGTATATACCAACCGCTGAGGTAGTGATGCAGACCTACTTTCACATCATCCGAAATTGACCCAATCGATTTCATGATGGACTCCAGCTATTCAATTTTTATCAGGAGAACTCTATGAGCTCCCTACGTTATCTCAAGTGGTCGGCCCAGACACTGGTTCTAATTCTTTTCAGTGGCCTCAGCTGGGGTGCGCCACCGTACACATCCACATCGGTCTACCCGGCGGTTCCTCCCAATATTTCGTCCTCTGGCTCCAAGCCCATGCTGATGCTTTTGACCAGCAAGGATCACACACTCTTTAGTCCGATATACACAGACTTTGAAGACTTGGACGGCGACGGCATCATTGATACAACCTTCAAGCCGGATTTCAAATACTACGGCTATTTCGACGCGACCAAGTGCTACACCTACTCAAGCAGCCGTTTCAACCCTGCGCGGGTAGGCAGCATTTCCACCACCAGCGCCACAACTTCTGGCAGCACTGTCGCGGGTCGTTATGTGTGCGGAAACTCCAATGAATGGAGTGGCAACTACCTCAATTGGGCTACTACGACCCGCCTTGATGTCATCAGAAAAATGTTGTACGGAGGACAAAGATCTACCGACAGCACCACTGAAACTATTCTCTCCAGCGCCCGCCTCACGCGAGATTCCCATTCATTTGTGAAGTACTACCGTGGTACCGACATCCGGGACTACACACCGTTCACAACATCTAACCTGACGAAGACTTCGGGCAGCAACGCCAATACGTACGCCGGTTTGACTCTCTGCATGCAAGGTGATGACAACAATAATGGATTAACCGGCACTCCGAAAATGCGGATGGCAAAGGGCAATTACCGCTTGTGGTCTACCGTCGAGGGCGGCACCGTGTGCGACTGGGGCGGTACCCTGGGCAACAAGCTCAACCGATACTACGGCGGCTCCAGCACTCTGGCTGGCAACACCATCACTTACCAGGGCAATGGCGGGGTCAATCACGAAGCATCCTCACCCAGTCAGTCTACTGACGGCGCGACGTACAACAGCTTGGGACCTGACCTGAACGTGCGCGTCAAAGTGTGCGATTCGTCGCTTCTTGGCGAGGAGCGTTGCCAAGCGTATGGATCCAGCACAGTCGTTTACAAGCCAGTCGGCCTTTTGCAGGACTTTGGAACCAACCAATCAGGTTCCACGGCCGCAAGAACCGAGTTTGGATTGATCACCGGAAGCTACGACAAGAACCTGACCGCTGGCGCATTGCGCAAAAACATGAACGACATGCTCGATGAAATCAAGAGCACTACGGGTCAGTTTTGCTTTAGTAGTGGGGCTTCATGCTCGGGTACGCTTGCTGACGGCAGAAGCTACACATCAACCGGCGCAATCAAGGCGTTAGATCAAATAGTTTTGTATGGGAAAAATTCCGGCGGCTACGACGGATCAGACGTTCAGTTGCCCAGCGAAATGAGTAATGGAGAACTGCCTGCATGGGGCAACCCCATCGGCGAAATGCTGGTACAGGCATTGAGCTACTACGGTGGCAAAACTTCCAGTAACCCCAGTTCAACTACCAACGATACGTCTGTTTCGATGCCGGTATCCAGTTGGAGCGATCCGATGTCGGAATCGAATACAACTCGCGTCACTAACTATGGCAAGCCCATATGCAGGCCCCTGAACATTTTGGCTCTGTCCAGCAGCGCGCTGAGCTTTGATGGTGATGATGCAGACACTGTATTTTCAGCCCTGCCCAACAGGAGCAGGGGAACGTTGTCCGAATTCACCGATGCCGTAGGTGTTGCGGAGGGCATCCATGGAACACTTCGCTCAGTCGGTTCTGTAACAGGCGGCTATGGTGAAACATGCTCTGGAAAAACGGTCTCGTCTTTGTCCCAGGTCAGTGGAGTCTGCCCAGAGGCACCTGCCGTTGGAGGTACTTACAAAATTGCGGGTGCAGCTCTTTATGCAAACACCAACAGAATCAAGACTGTTACTTCGGTTCCGACGGATCTTCCTGCCTGGGCTTTGAAGGTAAAAACGTATGCCGCATCCCTGGCGGGCGGCGTTGCGCGTGTTGAAGTCCCGATTCCCAACACAAGCCCGACGAAGTACGTTTACATCACCCCCGAGGGGCTTTGGGCTGCCAACAGCAATGCGAAAAAGATGACGTCTGCCATGCTGACGTTCAATGCGATCAGTTCATCCAGTACCCATGGTGCCTTCATCGTGACCTGGAACGATTCACTCTTTGGAGGCGACTATGACATGGATATTGCTGGGTACCTGCGATACGACGTCCTGACTCCCCTGTCACCTTCAACCAAGTACCGCCTGAAAATCACAACCGACATCATCAATGTCGGCGCTGGCTGGACCGGCTCACACGGCTTCAGTGTGATTGGAACCAATAACTTTGATGGTAGGTATCTAACGCATCGTCACCTCAGTGACGACAGCGTCATGAGCTCTGCCACAGGTTACCTATGTGGAAATTCAACTTACCGGGCATCGACGAATCTTTCCACTGCGGGACTGTCCATCATTCCGACCGCAACCGGAAACGGCTCCCAAGCATGCGATGTATCCTCAGCCTGGAACGCTGTGAGGGACCGCGACTCCCCCGTCACACTGACTTTTGAAATGAACGGTGCTGACTCGGTTACGCTGCGCGACCCTTTGTGGTACGCGGCAAAGTACGGTGCCTTCACACCCACAGACGCCACCATTTCCTCTGAACTGCCCAATTTGCCAGTTGAATGGGACGCAAGGCGCAATGATGGCAGACCCTGTGGCGGCTCAACCGGCTTGAGTTGTACCGACGGCGAACCCGATGGTTACTTTCTTGCACGCAGGCCTGAATTGCTGGAGAAGCAACTTCGCGACACCCTGGAAACTATCATCAGTTCTACCAACTCTGCGCCAGCGGTTTCATCTTCACAATTGGATACTGGGTCGTTCAAATATATTGCAACATTTGACCCATCACAGAATTCGGGAACCGTCCTCGCCTATGAGTTGGGTAGCAACGGAAACTTCGCTTCTACTCCATCCTGGGACGTTGGCCAGAAACTGAGCACCGTTTCGGCAAATACGCGTGCAGTCATCACCAACGACAGTGTGTCCGGCGTAGCGCTTAAAACAAGCACGTCGTTTTCAACAACTTTTTTGGACAACCTTAGAGGAACAGGTGGAACTGCACTGACTTCCACCCAAGGCGACGAGCTTGTCAACTATCTGCGGGGCGACCGAACCAAAGAAAAGCCAACTGGTATTTGGCGTGCGCGCAGCATTAGCAATGTAATGGGCCCCATTGTGAACTCCTCACCTTGGTTGCAGGGTCGCCCTGCGGGCCAGAATTTTGGCTCCTTTGCCACCGGAACCCCCACCTACGGTAGTTTTGTCAGCGCACAAAGCAGTCGGGATCGCCTGATTTGGGTCGGCGCCAACGATGGCATGCTGCACGGCTTCAAGGCTCAGGGCAGTGATGGCGGTACACCCGTTATTTCTTACGTGCCCTCACCCATGATCAGCAGGCTAAAGACGCTGGCCCAAGACTCAACATCAATGAACTCCGGGATGGATGGCAGTCCCTATACGGGTGACGTCCTGTTGGGTTCAGGCTCCCCAGCAACGTGGAAAACCTATTTGTTCAGCAGTTTGGGACGCGGAGCAAGGGCCTTTTTTGCACTCGATGTCACCAATCCTGCCAATTTGTCGGAAGCCAATGCCAGCAGCATATTCAAATGGATGTTTAGCTCCAGTGACGATGCGGATCTGGGATACGTTCTAGGTGATCACCAATCCCATCCCGGAAGCAATCAGGCTACACCCATCGTCAGGATGAACAATGACAAGTTTGCGGTTCTTGTACCCAATGGATTGGGGTCTGGCAACGGAACAACATCCGCCTATGCCCAACTGTTTATCCTTTTTGTCGATGGCCCTACAGGCAGCGGAACCTGGACCTCTGGCACGCACTACATCAAAATTCCGACTGACACCGCTGGCAGCAACGGATTAGTGGGCGTGAACTGGGTTGATACGAACAATGACGGCAAAGTAGATACGATTTACGGTACTGACTTGTTGGGAAGGCTCTGGAAGTTTGATGTTTCTAGTGCAACTACCAGCAATTGGAAAAGCGCATTTCCAAGTTCAGGGACCGGTACGCCGCTACCGCTGTTTGAAGCCAAGGATGGCAGTACTCGCCTGCCCATCACGACATCTCCCACCGTCAGCACGCACCCTAGTGGCGGATGGTTGGTCGCATTTGGAACCGGTATTGCCGTTGATTCGGGCAATTTCCCCAACAGCACCCGAACCCAGCGTTTCTTCAGCATTTACGACCGCCCCGCCTGGGGTACCCGCCCACTGCCCGTGAGTGATCGAAGTACCTTGATCGCAAGGACCCTAGCCAGAACAAGCGATGGTGACGTGTATGTTGCAACGGGCACTACTGCGTTCGACCCTGCTAGCCACGATGGCTGGTTCCTCACCTTTGCTCCGCTTTCTTCGAGCAGTTCCATCAACGATGAGATGGTATTGAGTGCGCCGCAACTTCAGGGGGGAATACTTCGATTTGTTACCGTTCGCCCCAGTACCGCCAGTGCCAACAAGTGCTACGCAACGCCAGAGGGCACAGGTTATGCCATCGATCCTATCTCCGGCACGCCCAAGGCGACTCTCCTGGGAACGGTTCCCGTGGTGGTGAATGGGGCTACCATTCAGGTCAACAAAGCGGGTATCAAACTCAGCGACCAAAAAGTAACCAGTGCGCTGCAACAGAGTGGCACCAAGGGCAACTTCAAAATCATTGGGCAAAATACCAATATCAATCTGCCTGAGTTCCTGCGGCTGATGCGTCGGCAATGGCGCGAAATCCCGGGTATGAGAACCGACCAATGAAAGTATCTGCAATGAAAAGTACGAAACTTGCGCCTATGCGAAATGCGGGCTTCACCCTGATTGAATTGATGATCGTCGTGGCCGTGATTGGCATACTGACAGCAGTCGCTTATCCCAGTTACCGCGAGTTCATAGCCAAAGGCCGTCGGGCCGATGCAAAAACCCAGTTGTTGGCTGCACAACAATGGATGGAGCGCCTATATAGCGAGAGCTATAACTACCACACTGCTCAAACTGCAACCGACTGCCCAACCACAAAAACCCTATTCCTTTGCCAGCCGTTTAGCACATCTCCTCGGGCAAATGAAGGTGTTGCGTCCTACGCAATAACAGTTACCACCAGCAGCACCGTCCCGACAACATACACTCTAACGGCCACCCGAATAGCAAATGGGCCCGCCGACGGTGATGCTTGCGGAAACTTCACCGTGACCCACACAGGAATTAAGGACATTGTCGATGAAACCAGTCCAAAGTCTGTAGCGACTTGCTGGTAGTGGTACCAAAAGGCATCAACCAAGAGGGCTTGAAGTGGGGTGCGCCAGACGTTGAAGGTGAAACAGCCCTGCAACTGGCTGGCAGATCACTTTATCTCACCTCCCCCAATCCCCGTGTCGGCTGCGTACTGACAGCCACTGACGGAACCATCCTCGGTCAAGGCCACACCCAACGCGCTGGTGGCCCGCATGCCGAAATCATGGCCTTGCGCGATGCAGCAGAGCGCGGCCACTCGGTGGTGGGCGCCACTGCTTACGTGACGCTTGAGCCCTGCTCCCACCACGGGCGCACCGGGCCTTGTTGCGACGCTCTGGTGCAGGCAGGCATCAAAAAGGTAGTCGCCACCAACACCGATCCCAATCCGCTGGTGTCGGGCCAGGGCTTTGCGCGCTTGCGTGCAGCGGGCGTGGAAGTAGATGTGCTGCCGCCAGAGCATCCCCTGGCTATACAGTCCCGCGAGTTGAACATCGGTTTCTTTAGCCGCATGGTGCGCAAGACCCCCTGGGTGCGCATGAAGGTAGCTGCCACGCTGGATGGCAAGACTGCGCTTGCCAACGGCGTGAGCCAGTGGATCACCTCGCCAGAGGCGCGCACCGATGGCCACGCCTGGCGCGCGAGAGCCTGTGCTGTGCTCACCGGCATTGGCACCGTGCTGCAAGACCGACCCCGGCTGGACGTGCGCCTGGTGGAAACGCCGCGTCAACCCCATCTGGTGATTGTGGACAGCAACTTGGAAACACCCCTGGACGCTCCTTTATTTATAGCTGGACGTGCAGTATTTATCTACGCTGCAGCCCAAAATGATGCTAAATCTACAGCTTTGCAGGCGCTAGGGGCCACCGTCATCTATCTGCCAGGCACCAAGCCAGACGGCTCGCCCTCCGGCAAAGTCGATCTGGCTGCCATGCTGCGCGATCTGGGCCAGCGGGAGATCAACGAACTGCACCTGGAAGCGGGCCACAAGCTCAATGGCTCGTTTATCCGGGAAGGTCTGGTGGATGAACTGCTGGTTTACCTGGCCCCAAAAATGGTGGGCATGGGCGCAGACATGGCGAGCTTTGGCCCGCTCACCGAGCTGAGTCAGGCCTTGCCTCTCACTTTTAAGTCCACCGGAATGGTCGGCCCCGACCTACGCATCGTGGCCCGCGTTACCGGTCGTGACGATTTTTAGTGCAATAGATTCAGCCCTTTGGCAGGGCAGACCCACTTTCCCTGCGAAAATGCGGCCATGTTTACCGGAATCATCACCGGCGTGGGGCGCATCGTCGCCGTTCATGCCTTAGGCAGCTCTTCTACGCACGGCAAGCGCCTGACCATTTCCTGCCCTGCGGATTATCTGGAGGACGTGGCCCTGGGCGACAGCATTGCGCTTAACGGCGCCTGCATGACAGTCACTTCGCTCAACACACCCGAGCGTCAGTTCACCATCGATATTTCAGCCGAGTCTTTGGACAAAACGGCTGGCCTTGCTGCTATAGGTCCCATCAATCTTGAAAAAGCCCTGCGCGCCAGTGACCGCCTGGGCGGACATATTGTGTCTGGCCATGTGGACGGCATTGGAACGGTGAGCTACTTTGCCGAGGTCGGTGAAAGCTGGGAGCTGCGGGTGCTTGCACCCCCTGCCCTTGCCAAGTATCTGGCCTACAAGGGCTCCATCACCATCAACGGCGTGAGCCTGACCGTTAATCGCATTGCCGATGTTTCTGGCGGATGCGAAGTCAGCATCAACCTGATTCCCCACACAGTGCAAAACACAGCTTTAGGCACACTGAGCGCCGGTTCACAGGTCAATCTTGAAATTGATACCGTCGCACGCTATGTCGAACGCATGATGACTGCCCCTGCAGCGCAATAACACATCCCACCCAAATACAGCTTTTGTCCATGACCACCCTCACCCCCGTAAATATCTCCCCCGTAGAAGACATCGTGACCGACATGCGCGCGGGTCGCATCGTCATTCTGGTGGACGAAGAAGACCGCGAGAACGAGGGTGATCTGGTTCTCGCGGCCGATCATGTGACTGCGGACGCCATCAATTTCATGGCCCGTTTTGGCCGCGGCCTGATTTGCCTAACGCTGTCGCGTGAGCGGTGCGAGCGCCTGCAGCTGCCCCCCATGACGGCCCGCAATGGCGACAAAAAAGGCACGGCCTTTACGGTGTCTATCGAGGCGGCCGAAGGCGTCACCACGGGCATCTCGGCTGCAGACCGCGCCCGCACCGTGCAAGCTGCAGTGGCAAAGAACGCCACGCCAGAAGACCTGGTGCAACCTGGCCACATTTTTCCGCTGCAGGCCGTGGATGGTGGCGTGTTAATGCGAGCAGGCCATACAGAGGCCGGTTGCGACCTGGCGGTCATGGCGGGATGCTCGCCCGCGTCGGTCATCTGCGAGATCATGAAGGACGATGGCACCATGGCCCGTCTGCCCGATCTGCAGCTCTTTGCAGCGGAACATGGCCTAAAAATCGGCACCATAGCCGACCTGATTGAACACCGCAGCCGAGTGGAATCTTTGATTCAAAAAGTGACAACCCGCCCGCTGCAGACCGCGGCTGGCGAATTCATGGCGCACGCGTTTCGGGATACCACTGGACACGGCGTGCATCTGGCTTTGGTGCGCGGTAGCTGGGCGGCGGACGAAGAGGTCCCTGCGCGGGTGCATGAACCGCTCTCGGTGCTCGACACCCTGGAAGTGGGCCGCACCATGCACTCCTGGAGCCTGGAGGCGGCCCTGTCACATATTGCCTCTGAGGGCAAAGGCGTGGTCGTACTGCTGAACTGTGGTGAGAGCGGCGAACAACTTTTGTCCCAGCTCGAAGGCACGGCCCGCGCTGCGCATGCCCCGGAGCGCGGCCGTATGGACTTGCGCACCTATGGCATTGGTGCCCAAATTCTGCGCCAGTGCGGTGTACACAAGATGCGCCTGATGGGCAGTCCGCGCCGCATGCCCAGCATGACGGGCTATGGGCTGGAAATTACCGGCTACATCAGCAAATAAAGTCAACCTCAAGGAAATTCCATTATGTTTGGCGCAGACAAAGGCAGTGTTGCCTCCACCGATAGCCGATTGAACGGCAAAAAACTCAAAATTGGCATCGTGCAAGCCCGCTTCAATGCAGGCATTACCGATGCGCTTGCGAATGCCTGCAAGGCAGAACTCATTGCCATGGGAGTTGCCGAAAAAAGCATCGACCATGTCACCGTACCGGGTGCGCTGGAAGTGCCGCTTGCCCTGCAAGCCATGGCAGAAAAAGGCAGCTACGACGCGCTGGTCGCACTGGGCTGCATCATCCGCGGTGAAACCTACCACTTTGAGCTGGTAGCCAACGAATCAGGCGCTGGCGTAACCCGAATTGCCCTGGACTACCAGTTGCCCATAGCCAACGCCATCCTCACTACAGAAGACATGCCCCAGGCCATTGCCCGCCAGGACGAAAAAGGCCGTGACGCGGCGCGTGTGGCGGTCGAAATGGCCAACTTGCTGGAATCCATCTGATGAGTGACTTCAACACCCCCAGCCATCCCAAACGCCCGCCACCGCAGCCTCGCAAGGGCCTGACCAGCACCGGCGCACGCAAAGCGGGTAGCAAAAACAACCGCAGCCGCGCACGCGAGTTCGCACTGCAGGGCCTGTACCAAAGCATCGTGGGTGGCAACGCGGTGGAGGACATCGACCCGTTCACCCGCGATTTGGCCGGATTTAGCAAAGCCGATGCGGTTCACTTTGATGCGCTCTTGCATGGCTGTATTGAGCAAGCCACCGAGCTCGACGCGCTCATTACGCCTTTGCTGGACCGCCCCATGGCGGAAATTTCACCGATTGAGCACGGGATCATGTGGATCGGGGCTTATGAAATGAAACACTGCCTGGATGTGCCCTGGCGGGTGGTCATCAACGAGTGCATTGAGCTGGCCAAGGAGTTTGGCGGCACCGATGGTCACAAATACGTTAACGGTGTGCTCAACGGTCTGGCCCCTGCCTTGCGGGCGCACGAGGTTGAGGCGGATCGCAGCAAGAAACCCCGTTCATAAAGTACGGCAACGCCCATGCAAATCGCCTCGCGCGCGCAGAAGATTGAGCCCTTTTATGTGATGGAGGTTGCCAAGGCCGCCTCTGAACTGGGTCGCACGCTGGTCAACACCGACTCCCCTATGGTGTTTTTGAACATCGGTGAGCCTGATTTCACAGCGGCGCCCTTGGTTCAGGAAGCCGCAATACGTGCAATTCACCATGGACACACACAGTACACCCAAGCCACCGGTTTAGGGCCTTTGCGGGAACGCATTAGCGACTGGTACGTGTCGCGTTTTGGCGTTTCTGTGCCTGCGCGCCGCATAGTTATCACGGCGGGCGCTTCGGCTGCCCTGCATCTGGCCTGCCTGGCGCTGGTTGAGGCGGGTGACGAAATCTTGATGCCCGACCCCAGCTATCCCTGCAACCGGCACTTTGTGAGCGCGGCCGAAGGGCGTGCGGTGCTGTTGCCCACCACAGCGGCAGAGCGCTTTCAGCTCAGTGCAGACAAAGTGCAGGCGGCCTGGGGGGAGCGCACCCGCGGGGTTCTGCTGGCCTCGCCTTCCAACCCGACCGGTACCTCCATCCACCCCGACGAATTGCGCCGCATTCATGAAGTGGTCCGGGCGCGCGGTGGCATCACCGTGGTGGATGAAATTTACCTGGCTTTGAGCTTTGACAACCAGTTTGGTCACTCTGCACTGGAGTTGGACGAGCACATCATCAGCATCAACAGTTTCAGCAAGTACTTCAACATGACTGGCTGGCGCTTGGGCTGGATGGTGGTGCCAGAGGCTCTGGTGCCCGTGGTTGAACGCCTGGCCCAGAACCTGTTCATCTGCCCCAGTACCATTGCCCAGCACGCAGCTGTGGCCTGTTTCGAACCCGAAAGCCTGGCGCTTTTTGAGCAGCGCCGCTCCGAATTCAAGGCCCGGCGTGACTATTTCATCCCAGAACTCAACGCCATGGGTCTGACCGTACCCGTGATGCCAGATGGGGCGTTTTATGCCTGGGCGGATTGCTCGGCCGCATGTGCCAAACTGGGTGTGAAAGACAGCTGGGACTTTGCCTATGCCGTCATGAACCAGGCCCATGTGGCCGTAACACCCGGTCGTGATTTCGGAACCGCACAGACTGCCAACTTTGTGCGTTTTTCTACGGCAAGCTCCATAGAGCATTTGCAAACAGCGGTCCAGCGCCTGCGTACCCTCCTTCTGTAATTCCATTCATAGAAACACCCCTTGCCATGAACCAGGACCTGTCCATTCTCCATTTGGTCTTGAACGCCAGCATCGTTGTGCAAGCCGTCATGGTCTTGCTGATGCTGGTGTCCATTTCCAGCTGGGCCGCCATTTTCAGGAAGCTGTTCTCCCTGAAAAAAGTCAAATCTCAAAATGAAGCCTTCGAGCGCGAATTCTGGTCCGGCGCCAGTCTCAATGACCTGTTTTCCGCGGCCACCCAAAATGCACGCAACTGCGGCCCCATGGAGCGTATTTTTGCCAGTGGCATGCGTGAGTTCCAGAAGCTGCGCGAGCGCCGCATTACCGACGCGGGCACGCTGATGGACGGTGCGCGCCGGGCCATGCGGGCCAGCTTTCAGCGAGAAATGGACGTGGTGGAAACCCATTTGTCATTCCTTGCGTCGGTAGGTTCGGTGTCGCCCTACGTGGGTTTGTTTGGCACGGTCTGGGGCATCATGCACGCCTTCACCGGCTTGGCCGCGCTCACCCAGGTCACGCTGGCAACGGTTGCACCTGGCATTGCAGAGGCGCTGGTGGCTACCGCCATAGGCCTGTTTGCGGCTATCCCAGCGGTGGTGGCCTACAACCGCTTTGCCCGCGATCTGGACCGCATTGCAATTCAGCAGGAAACCTTTATTGAAGAGTTTTCCAACATTTTGCAGCGCAATGTAGGCGCCCAACCCCAGTCTCCAGCAGCCCGCTAGAGCACATACTGAAAGGACAGAGCGCTATGCCTTCTGTAGCAAGTCACCGGGGTGGGCGAGGACGACGCACCATCAACGAAATCAACATGGTGCCGTTCATCGACGTGATGCTGGTGCTGCTGATCATCTTTATGGTGACAGCACCACTGATCACCCCCAGCATGATTGATCTGCCCAGCGTGGCCAAGGCGGCCAGGCAACCCGACCAGATCATTCAGGTGATTCTGGGCAAAAACGACTCGTTGGATGTCAAGGTCAAAGACAAGACCACCACCCTGCCTCTGAAGGAACTGGCCGCTGCGGTCCGGCAGGCCCAGGGGCCCAAAGACAACGCTGCTGCTGCCAACTCGGCCGTCGTCATCAGCGCGGACAAAAACGTGAAATACGAGAGCGTAGTCAAGGTCATGGACACCTTGCAGCGCGCGGGCATTCAACGCGTGGGCCTGTCGGTTCAACTGGCTAACTGACACGCATGAACGCTGCACGGGAACGCCTGGAGTTTGCTCCACCACCCACGCCCGGGTTGGTGCGCGCAATGCTGCTGGCGATACTGGCGCACGGCATTCTGGTGACCATTTTGACCCTGGGCGTGAAATGGAAGCATGAGGCGAGCCCGGTAAGCGCGGAAGCAGAACTCTGGTCGGCTACGGCTATGCAGGCCGCAGCACCGGCTCCGCTGCCAACACCTCCCGCAGAGGCGCCCCCCCCTACCCCGGAACCCAAGCCGGCACCTAAACCTGAGCCCGTAGAGCAACCCAAACCGGTTCCTCAACCGGACCCTGCCATTGCCTTGGCCAAGGAAAAAGAAAAAGCCAAACAACTCAAAGAAAAGCAGGCTGCACAGGAAAAACTGGCGCTGGAGAAGAAGAACCGCGAGAGGCAAGAACAGGAGAAGGCCAAGAAAGAGAAGGAAAAAGCTGCTTTGGCCAAAGCCGAAAAAGACAAGGCAGACAAAGCAGAAAAAGACAAGGCAGCCAAGGACAAGGCGACCAAACTTGCCCAGGACGAGGCCAAACGGATGGAGGAGTTTCGCAAGGACAACCTCAAGCGTATGGCCGGTATGGCAGGTACCGGTGGCAATGGCGACGCTGGCTCTACCGGCACCGCAGCCCAGTCTTCCGGCCCATCGGCCAGTTACGCCGGGCGCATACGTGGCCGCATCAAACCCAACATCACCTATATCGAAACCATTGTGGGCAACCCCACCACCGAGATCGAAGTCCGAACCTCGCCAGACGGCACCATCATCAACCGCAAGATCGTCAAGGCCAGTGGCACAAAATCCTGGGACGATGCGGCGCTCAACGCGATTGACAAGACCGCCAAGCTGCCGCCCGACGAAAACGGCAAGGTGCCGCCCGCCCTGATTATTGTTTTGTCGCCTCAGGAGCTGATCGGTCGCTGAATGGGACCGGATGAATTGCTATAGTTTTCGTAGCTACTGATGCAGAGCAGGCGGGCGTTACACCGGTTTTTGCATTGCATCCTCCACAGGAATGGCCACAGCCCGCTTCGTTGTTCTTTTTCGGCGCCAGTCGCTTGACCAGATAGGCCACACACGCCAGCACGATCCAGCCCACGATCGCCCATTGCCACAGCATGGCTCAGCCCCCCAGCCACAGTGTGAGGCGGTAGGCAACCCAAGCCGCCCCATAAGCCAGTGCAAACAAATAAAGCGCCATGAGCAGCGGAAACTTCCAGGAGTTGGTTTCCCGTCGAACCACAGCCAGCGTAGACAAGCACTGCGGCGCAAACACAAACCAGGCCAGCAACGCATAGGCAGTGGCCAAAGACCAGCCCTGAGCGATGACTGGTGACAAGGCATCGGCTACACCGCCTTCAGAGGAAGAAAGCGAATACACCGTGCCCAAGGCCCCTACAGCTACCTCGCGCGCCGCCATGCCAGGCACTAGCGCTATCGAAATCTGCCAATTAAAGCCAATGGGGGCGAATACATGCTGAAGCGCGTGCCCGAGCATGCCCGCCACACTGTACTGAATGGCGGGGCCTTGAGAAGCTTCCCAACCGGGCGGCGGACCGGGAAAGGTCGAGAAAAACCACAGCAAAACCATTAAGGAAAAAATGATTCCGCCGACGCGCTGCATAAAGATGCGGGCCCGCTCCCACAGGCCCAGGCCGAGGTTGCGCAATCCGGGCACACGGTAGGGAGGCAGCTCCAGCATCAGGGGCTGGTAGCCGGTTTTCATCCACATGCGCTTGAACACCCAGGCCACTGTCATGGCCCCCACAACACCCGCCACGTACAGGCCAAACAAGGTGAGGCCCCGCAGATCGAAAAGACCTGCGACCGTCCGCTGAGGCACAAAAGCGCCAATCAGCAGCGCGTAAACGGGCAGTCGCGCTGAGCAGGTCATGAGCGGCGCCACCATGATGGTTGCCAACCGGTCTTTCCAATTGGCAATGGTGCGGGTCGCCATGATGCCGGGTATCGCGCAGGCAAAACTCGACAGAAGAGGAATGAAGGCCCTGCCCGACAGCCCCACCTTGCCCATCAGGTTGTCCAGCAAAAAGGCCGCCCGTGGCAGGTAGCCAGAATCTTCCAGCAGCAAAATGAAGAAAAACAGAATCAGGATTTGCGGCAAAAAAACCAGCACGCCGCCCACCCCTGCAATCACCCCGTCAACCACCAGGCTGCGCAAAGGCCCCTCGTCCATGCTGGCGAGTGTCAGATCGCCCAAAGCAGTCATGACCTGCTTGATGGCCTCCATAGGTAAGCTTGCCCAGCTAAACACAGCCTGAAAAATCAGAAACAGCACCACGGCCAACACCGCAAGTCCCCACACCGGGTGCATGGCCACCGCATCCAGACGGTGCTGAAATCGGTGAACGCGCGAGGCACTAGGGGCAACCAGGGCCAGAATGCGCCTGACCTCTTTTTGCAACTGGGCCGAGTTGGCATGGGGCACCAGAGCGGCTGTGGCCACGGGTGCATGCAGGGGACTGTCCAATTGTTGTTGCAACAAGGCCAACAACTCGGTGTGTCCGCCATGTTGCACGGCCACCGTTTCGACCACGGGACAGCCCAACTCCGCAGACAGCCGCCCCACATCAATAGCCAGCCCTTGCGCACGGGCCACATCGGCCATATTCAGGGCAACCACCAGCGGTTTTCCCATTTGGCGAATTTCAAGCACCAGACGCAAATTCATGCGCAGGTTGGTGGCATCCACCACGGCCACAATCAGGTCGGGAACATCCTCGCCCGCCCTGCGGCCTTCAATGACCTCCAGCATGACCTGTTCATCGGGTGTAGCCGGTGTCAGGCTGTAGGAACCCGGCAAATCCACCACTGAAATGACCCGTCCATCTGCCAGTTTGGCCGTACCCAGTTTGCGCTCCACGGTAACGCCCGCGTAGTTGGCCACTTTTTGCCGGGCGCCCGTCAGCAAGTTGAAGAGCGCGGTTTTGCCGCAGTTGGGGTTGCCCACCAGGGCAATGCTGAAAGTCGGTGAAGACGAATGGAGGTGGGTCATCAGAAACTCAGGCCACGGCGGTAGTCGCTTCAGACACCTCTATGCATTGGGCCTCCACCAGGCGCAACGCAAACTGGGTATCCCCCACCTGCACAGCCAGCGGCTCACGGCCACCCGGCCCACGGCACATCAAATAGATCGGCTCGCCAGGAATAAAACCCAGTTCACCCAGGCGGCGCACCGTTGTGTCGCTTACCTCGCTTGACCCAACGCTGACACGCTCCACGATTGCATGGGCACCATTGGGGAGTTGGGACAAAAGCATGGGGGACCGGACCTTTAACTTATCGCGCTGGCATAGCATGTAGCAAAGCCAGTCTAAATGAGAGTTTATTTCA
>CAJBMJ010000251.1 GCA_903954045.1 uncultured beta proteobacterium
CTGGGCGCTTCTATCGGACCGATGAGCGTTCCTGCGGGGACCGTGCTGTTTGACGAAAACGCGCCCTGCCAGGGCTTTCCGCTGGTGCTTATGGGCGAAGTCAAGGTGTCTCGCCACTCGGGAGATGGCCGCTCGCTGGAGTTGTACCGCGTGGTACCTGGCGAGTTGTGTCTGGTGTCGAGCGCCTGCCTGTTTCGCAGCGCACCGCTCTCTGCCCAGGGCATCACTACCAAACCGACCACCCTGCTACTGATCCCACCGCCCACCTTCAACCAGTGGCTGGCCACCCACGCCTTTCGAGACGATGTGCTGGGCCTGTTTGCCGAGCGCATGGCGGACCTGACCGGCCTGATCGATGCCGTGGCGTTCCACAAGCTCGACCAGCGCCTGGCAGCTGCCCTGCTCGGCCGTGGCCAGGACCTGGCACTGACCCACCAGACGCTGGCCGACGAGTTGGGTACCGTGCGCGAAATCGTCACCCGGTTGTTGCGGCGGTTTGAGCGCGAAGGCTGGGTGGAACTGTCACGCGAGCGCATCCGTATCAGCAACAGCGCAGCTTTGCGGGAAATGGCTTCGGCTTTGACTCTGTGACGCAAGTCACATACGCAAAGGGGATGTCTGGCGCCTAATACGCCCATCACCACTTTTTTGGAGCTTGATATGAAACCCAATGTTGGCGGCATCGACCGCATCGCACGCATCGTCCTCGGTCTGGTCCTCGTGGGGCTGGCTGCCACCGGCACCGTAGGCTGGTGGGGCTGGCTGGGCATCGTGCCCCTGGCCACAGGTGCCCTGGGCTGGTGCCCGCCTTATGCCATCTTCGGATTCAACACCTGCTCGATGAAAAATCAGGCGTAATGCCGCTACAGGTTTTGTAGCTGCTCAGGCAGACTGTAAGGGGGCTACGGCCCCTTTTTCTATTGGAAAATGGCAACGACGCACCTTCATGTATCTGATAATTGAAAGACTCATCCAAGGAGCAGCGGCATGGCAAGAAAACTTGAACAAATGATGGCGGATTTACCCGCAAAGCGCCGAGCGGCGGTTGTAGCACGGGCAGACAACCTGGCAACCTTGAAAGATTTGCGTCAAGCTGTTGAGCAGACCCAGCAAAACCTGGCAGCCACACTGGGAGTCGGGCAAGACACGATTTCACGCCTAGAGAAGCGCAGCGATATGCTGCTTTCCACGCTGCGTAGTTACGTCGAGGCGATGGGTGGCAAGCTGGAACTGATAGCGCAGTTCCCCGATCGCCCCCCCCTGGTGATCAACCATTTAGCCACCACAACAGCTCGTTCCAATAAGTCTATGGCAAGGCAGTTTGAGGAGAAATAGCCGCTGGTACAGCTATCTATTTAGTAGCTGCTCAGGCAGACTGAAAGGGGGCTACGGCCCCTTTTTCTATTTGGAAACCAGTTTCGGAGCGATGCAAAAAAACCAGATTACGCCGAGTTTGAGTAAGCAATAATCCAAAATTTACGCTGCCAGATTCCGAAATTTACAGCGCTCTATCCGCACGCCGCCGAAGCGACACAAATGCCGTCAGCGCCAGAAGCCCGGACATCAAAATCATGCCCCATTCCGAGAGCGTAGGAATGCTGACAGCGCTTGAACTAAGCACCACAGGGCCGCCCGGATCGACGATCACCTGATTTGGGGTCATATCGTTGTCGCCCACGCCACCGTCCTGAATACTCAGCGTGACGCTCCTGCGGTCTTGCGCAAACACCGCCTGGGCAGTAGGCATCTGGTACCAATGGTCTACCAAGCAAGCGGCACCAGTGCAGTTGTACCCCTCAGGACTCTTCCCGAACTTCATGTACACCGCGCCTGCGGGCACATCGGCGGTGTAATTGATCGTGACCGTGGCAGTTGATCCTAGCGTGCCCCCGTTGAGTTGCAGGTTGGTCACACCAAATGGAAGAAAAGCAGCATTCGCCGGCAAAGACCCGGAGGGCGCTGCAAAGCTCACGTTGCCCAGATTCCAGAGGTTGTTGGACTGCGGCGTGGGAGCAGACACATTGCCCTGCCCAGTGCCGCCGGTGTTGCTCCAGCTGGCAGTGCACACAGCGGCTGAGGTGCCGACATCTCCTGTACAGGACCAGCTGTACTGGCCTGCGGTAGATGCAACCACAGACGCACTGCCCACACTGCACAGGTTGGCCGCCGGTAAAACACTGCTAGCCTGACCAGCCGCAGTGCCACAAGCACCAGGCACCACAGTGGCAAAGTTCAGGGTGGTGGCATTGGCAATACCGGCAAACACTACGTTGTTGGTGTTCTTGAAGGCGGTAGCATCCACTTCTACGTGGTAACTCTTGCCCACAGCCAGGGCGGTGCCGGGGGTGATTGTCAAGGTCTTGTTGCTGTTGCTCCAGGCAAATTTGCCGCCGGGTGCAGCCACGTCAATGGTTTCGGTGCTGCTATTGGTGTCGTTAACGATTTTGACATTGCCGGTGACAGGTGTTACGGCTTCGCTGAAGGTCAGGGCGATGGTGCTACCGGCGGCAACTAAAGTAGCGTTGTCAGCAGGAACGCTGCTGGACAGCGTGGGAGCAGCAGAATAAGTAAACGGTATGGCGTAAGTAGCGACAGGATTGAAATCATCCTGAACCAACAGGTCATAGTCGCCGTTGACGAACCCGATC
Organism: uncultured beta proteobacterium; assembly: GCA_903954045.1. Taxonomy (GTDB): domain Bacteria; phylum Pseudomonadota; class Gammaproteobacteria; order Burkholderiales; family Burkholderiaceae_C; genus Allorhodoferax. The sequence goes on from CAJBMJ010000251.1 coordinate 2,649, forward strand.
CAACCGTAGTCCATACCGCTCCCGCTCGTTTCCGGGCTGGTAATCGTGAAGCTTAGGTCGCACTGCAGATTGTTGCAATTGCCCATTTTTGAGCCAAAAACAGGTGTAACTGCAGTGCCGTTTGTGTAGGTCGTATTCAACGCTCTAGACATCTGCACTGCCGCCTGTCGAAAATCACTTTGGGTTGCTGGCAATGGCGAATTTCGGGGCACCACTAGCACGTTGGCGTACCGCATGTTCACACTGAGTGGAATGGACACCGCCAGGTTCGGGTAACTCACCGCGACCGTGATGCCGCCGGTATCAGCCCAAGCTGCACTGGCACCAAAAACGGCAACCAGCGCAGTCGTCAGCGGACGTAAATCAAGGGACTGGACTGGACTGGACTGGATTTTTCATCACATTACCCTGAATGTTTCTGATTTTTTGAAATAGTGCTTGAGCCTGACCAGGCGCGGATTGCTTTCCCAGTCAGTGCGAAAAAGTGCAAGAGAGTGTAACCCTAGCCAGCGCCCACTTTGCAAGCGGATGTGGTCGCATAAAAAGCCTTCTTCGGTAAATCCGATGTTCAGCAATTGCTTGAGCCCCATGGGGTTGCTGTCATAGACATAGGCCACCACCTTGTGAACTCCAAGCCGCCCAAAAGCGAAATCCAGACCTGCCAACCAGGCCGCCACACCCAAGCCTCTTTCGGCCCACGGATGTCGAACGCCCCCCGCACCCTCCGCGCGGCCATGCAGCAAATTGATATTTGGAAAACCGACCATGCCAATGCGCTGCTGCTGCGCTTTGTGCCATGCAATCCACTTGATGTTGCCGCGCTGCGCTGGGGCCAAGAGCGACTCCTCGCTAATGGAGCGCACAAGCTCAGCGGCATTGGCCTTGGCTGATTGAGGCGCGTTGAACAGGTCCATAAACGCACGGTCAGCACAGCTTTCCACAAAGTAGGGCACGTCCTCTAGCGTCATCGGGCGCAACTCCACAGGACCAAATCGGTGCGGCTGCCACCAGAAGGGGTCCGTGCCAAACTGACCGACCTTGGCTCGTTCCTGTTGTTGCGCACGCTCAGGCATGATGCCTAGTGCATACGAAAAAGCGGCATGCGACTCTGCAAAGCGGCTGGCTTCCAGCAGCGCTTCACCCAGGCCGACATGACCTTCAACCTCAAGTGGCGAGCGCTGGGTTCCATTTTGAAAGGCCTCGATCGCTTGCGGGAACTGCTTGACGCGCCGCAAGGCGTGACCGAAGTTGATCCAGGGAATCCCTGCTTTGCCGTCCAGGTTGACCGATTTGCGCAGCGAATCAACCGCTTGTTCGGCCTGGCCCAGTTGCATTTGCAACGAGCCAATCAGGTTCCAGACGCGGGGGTCAGTGGGGTGGCTGTACGCCAATGGCGCGGCCAGCGCCAGCGCTGCTTCGGTCTGGCCCTGACCGGCAAGCTGACGGGCAGACTGGAATACTGGGTCAAAACTCATGCAATACACCGTGGAATATGGAGGTATAGAGCTTACTTGCTGGGCAAAGCTACCCCGGTATCACCGGCTCCACCAGCCTGGCCAGTTGCTCCAGCGACTCCTGCCAACCCAGGTAGCACATCTCCAGCGGAATCACCTCCGGTATCCCCTCCTGCAAAACGTGCAGCTCGACACCACACATCACTGGCTGAATGTCCACGGTCACCAAAAGCTCGCCTGGCAGATTGGGGTCGTCAAACTTGTCGGTATAGCGCAGGCGCTGGTCGGGAACCAGCTCCAGGTACGTTCCACCAAAGGAATGTCCCTTACCAGAGCTGAAGTTCGTGAATGACATTTTGAATGTCCCACCCACCCTGGCTTCCAGGTGATGCACTTTGCAGGTAAACCCATACGGCGCAATCCATTTGGCCATGGCATCCGCGTCCAGAAAGGCGCGGTACACCCGCTCGGGCGTGGCGCGCAATACACGGTGCAGTTTGACGGTTCCTGTGGGCATAGCCGTATCCTTGGTTTCTAGATTTAACAGAGTTGTCAGGCCATCGCAGGCTGCATCATGCTGTTGCGATTGCCCTCAGTGTCGATAAAGGACACGTATTTCCCAATGCCCGGTATTTCCATCGGATCGCCCAGCACCTCGCCCCCTGCGGTTGTGACGCGTTGCATGGCTGCCCGGATGTCCTCTGCGCCAATCACTACCGACGGATACTGCGCAGGCCAATCTGGCTTGAACGGAAACAGTCCACCGTTGATGGACCCCGCAGGCGACCCCGGCTTGGCATCGGTGAGCGCTGTCGTCACCAGAAGGTAATGACCCATTTCCGGCCCCAGCAGCTGCGTTTGCCACCCAAATGCACTGGTGTAGAAGCGCTCTGCACGCTCTGCGTCTCTGTAGGGCATCTCAAAATGGACGACAGGATTCATCATGGCAAGTCTCCGGCAGTTGTGACCCGCCATGCTATCCCAATCAGAGTTTGCACGCAGGCCAGGAAACCAGCCAGGAAACCTGCGCTGGCGGGCTAGCGCTCCAAAATAGCGACCACGCCTTGCCCGCCTGCTGCGCAGATGGAAATCAGTCCCCGGCCCGACCCTTTTTGGTCCAGCATTTTGGCCAGGGAAGCCACAATGCGTCCGCCGGTCGCTGCAAACGGATGTCCGGCCGCCAAAGAACTGCCATTCACGTTGAGTTTCTTCCTATCGATCTTGCCCAGAGGCTTGTCCAGGCCAAGCTTGTCTTTGCAGAATTTTTTGTCTTCCCAGGCCTTCAGGGTACACAGTACCTGGGCCGCAAAAGCTTCATGGATTTCGTAGTATTCAAAATCCTGCAACTTCAAGCCTGCGCGTGCCAGCATGCGCGGCACAGCGTAGGCCGGGGCCATCAGCAGGCCTTCTTTTTCCTCAAAAAAGTCCACCGCTGCCACTTCGCTAAAGCTGAGGTAGGCCAAAACGGGAATATGGTGTTCAGCCGCCCATGCTTCGCTAGCCAGCAGCACTGCAGAAGCCCCGTCGGTCAGCGGGGTGGAGTTTCCCGGCGTCAAAGTACCTTGCTCGGGCCGCACTTTCTTGTCAAAACAGGGTTTGAGGCTGCGTAGTTTTTCAATCGAGAGGTCAGCGCGCAGATTGTTGTCCTTCACCACGCCTTTGAACGGTGTCATCAGGTCATTGAAAAACCCGGCATCAAAAGCACGGGCCAGATTCTGATGGCTTCTAAGCGCCAGCGCATCCTGGTCTTCGCGGCTGATGTTCCACTCGGCGGCCATCATTTCAGCGTGTTCACCCATCGACAAACCAGTGCGGGGCTCTCCGTTGCGGGGCAGGGCGGGCTGCACCAGCATGGCCGGGCGAACCTTGCTCAGGGCCGACAGGCGCTGCGCGGTGGTTTTGGCGCGGCTGACTTCGAGCAGGATTTTGCGCAGCTTCTCGTTCAGGCCCACGGGCGCATCGGAGGTGGTATCTACGCCACCGGCAATTCCGCACTCGATATGGCCCAAGGCAATCTTGTTGGCCACCAGCATGGCGGCCTCAAGGCCGGTGCCACAGGCCTGCTGGATGTCAAACGCGGGGGTGTCTCGCGACAGCGAGGTGGACAGCACAGACTCGCGCACCAGGTTGAAGTCGCGGGAATGCTTCATGACCGCGCCGCCGACCACCTCGCCCAGGCGTTCGCCATGCAGGTTGAAGCGGTCCACCAATCCTTGCAAGGTGGCAGTGAACATTTCCTGGTTGGACGCAGTGGAGTAGACCGTGTTGGAGCGGGCAAAAGGAATGCGGTTGCCGCCCAGAATGGCGACGCGGCGGATGGCTGGGGTGGCAGAGGCGGGTGTTTTTGTCATGGTGTTCTTGTCAGGTTCGTGGATGTTCATGCGGCCAGGGCAAAGGCCAATTGCGCGCGCAGATGGGGCTTGTCACCCTTCGCATTGCGCACTTCAAACAGGGTGTTGTGGGGATGCGGGCCCTTGACCTGATGTGTGCTCCACAAGGATGGACGGCCCGGCAGGTACAGGGGTGTCTTGAATTCAACCACCAGTTCAGCACGTTCAAGCGCCTGGCGGGGCAGCAACGCCGCCATGGCGCGTGCAGTGGTCCAAAGCCCATGGGCAATGGCCTGTCTGAATCCAAACAGCCTGGCCGAAGGCGCACTGATGTGGATGGGGTTCATGTCACCTGACACCAACCCGTAGCGGCGCCCGATATTGGCACCTGCACTGAATGTGGTCTGGCAGGACAGCGGCTGGTCGGATTGGAGTGCGCTGGTGTAGCCTGCCCCTACAGGGGCTTTCACACCGGTACGCAGGGCGGTCATGGTGCCCTCCCAAACCAGATCACCATCGCGCAGCATGGCAAATTCGAGCGTAAACACCTGCCCTTTGTCGTGGGCCAACAGTTGCCCTGTGCGCATCTCCACACGCAGCACATCCTCCGGATTCAACTTCTTGTGTTGCACAACCCGGTTGGCCAGATGCACCGTGCCCATGGCGGGCCAGGGGCAGTGCTCGGAGGCAAAAAACTCCATGATCAGGGGGAACGTCAGCAGTTGCGGATACAGCAGGGGCACCGCGTGATCCGCCGTAAAGCCGCACACCTTGGAGTAGGCCGCTATCTCCGCCCCATCCAGTCGCACTTCGGGGCGCACATAGCAAACCTTGTTCAACTTCTTCACAAGGGCCGCACGCTTTCGGGCAGACCATAAGGCACCGGCATAGACCTGAGCGATATGCTTGGGAGCAACTATTTCAATGGTTTTCATCAGGCCCCCATGATGCTTTGGCCACACACCCGCACCACGTTGCCCGTGATGCCTGCGGAGGCCGGTGACGCAAACCAGCAAGCGGCTTCAGCAACATCCACAGGCAAGCCGCCCTGGCTCATGGAGTTCATGCGTCTGCCCGCTTCGCGGATAGCGAAGGGAATCGCGGCCGTCATGGCAGTTTCAATAAAGCCCGGTGCCACGGCGTTGATGGTGATGCCCTTTTTGGCATACACGGGTGCATGGCTTTGAACCATGCCAACCACACCGGCCTTGGACAACGCATAGTTGGTCTGGCCCATATTGCCCGCAATGCCCGAGATGGACGACACGCACACAATGCTGCCACCGTCCTTGAGCGCACCCGACTCGACCAGCGCATCGTTGATGCGTTCCTGGGTAGACAGATTCACGTTCACCACCATCTGCCACAGGTGTTCTTTCATGTTGGCTATGGTCTTGTCGCGGGTTATGCCGGCGTTATGCACCACCACATCCCAACCGCCGTCGGCCAAAGCTGCGTCCACCAGTGTTTGCGGGGCCTCAAGCGAGCCGATATCCAGGGCCATGGCCTTGCCACCGATCCTGGCCGCCACCGCGTCCAGCCCTTCTTGGGCCTGCGGCACGTCCAGGCAAATCACACTGGCTCCTTCGCGCGCCATCACCTCCGCA
>CAJBMJ010000252.1 GCA_903954045.1 uncultured beta proteobacterium
ATTTCCACATAGGCCAGCATATGGTGGCCAAAGCTCACGGGTTGGGCCACTTGCAAATGGGTAAAGCCCGGCAGGATGACTTCGACGTTTTTTTCGGCGATATCGACCAGCGACTTTTGCAGGTCAATCAGCAAATCACCAATCAGGTCAATTTCACTGCGCAGCCATAAGCGCACATCGGTCGCTACCTGGTCGTTGCGGCTGCGGCCGGTGTGCAGGCGTTTGCCTGCATCGCCCACCAATTGGGTCAGGCGGGCTTCGATGTTGAGGTGCACGTCTTCCAGGTCGAGTTGCCACTCCAGAGCGCCAGATTCGATTTCGGACCAGATAGTGGCCATGCCGCCTTTGATGGCTTCATGGTCGGCTGCACTGATGATGCCTTGGGCAGCAAGCATGTCTGCGTGGGCCAACGAGCCGGTGATATCGGCCTGCCACAGGCGCTTGTCAAAAAACACGCTCGATGTATAGCGCTTGACCAGATCGCTCATGGGCTCGGAGAACAGCGCGGACCACGCCTGGGATTTTTTATCGAATTGGTTTTGGGACATGGGCAGCAAAAGGAGTGAATGGGGTCAAAATCCGACCAACATGAATGACACCCAAATATTATCGGCCTTCCATGAGCCACAACCGGAGCCTCCAGACCATCCGGTGGGGCCAGTCGCGCTGTTTGATGCCTGCCAGGTAGGGGTTGTTTTGCGTGCTGTGCTGTTTGTGGAGGCAGCGGCAGGTGTGGTTCTGGCGTATTTATCCAACGGGTTGATGGAATGGGTGGTCCGACTATCCATCGTCACGGGTGGTGCGCTTCCCGCTACTTTGGCCTGGCTGTTAGTTACCTGTCTGGCCAAGCGTTGGCTGGCAAGGCTGTCCCGGAAAATCCAGTACGCCGTGGCTTTGCTATTGGGTGCTTTGTCGGGTGTTTACGGCTGTGCAGTGCTCTGGTTTTCCGGCCTTCTGGACCCCGCGCCCTGGTGGGCCAGTGCGCTCAGCGGTCTGGCCTTGTCGGCATTGCTTGTGGCGGCGAGGGTGATGCGGGCCAAAGGGCGCACTCCTGCCGACACGGCTGCACGCCTAGCCGAATTGCAATCGCGCATTCGCCCGCATTTTTTGTTCAATACCCTCAACAGTGCCATTGCACTGGTGCGGGCAGAACCTGCCAAGGCAGAAGCGCTTCTGGAGGACCTAAGCGACCTGTTTCGCCATGCTCTGATCGATCGGGGGGAGGCCGTTTCGCTGGCGCAGGAGGTCTCGCTGGCGCAGCGCTACATTGCGATCGAACAGGTGCGCTTTGGCGAGCGTCTGAGGGTGAAATGGGTGCTGGACCCGGCGGCAGACCTGGCCAAGGTTCCCCCCCTTCTCTTGCAGCCTCTGGTGGAAAATGCTGTCCGGCATGGTGTGGAGCCCAGCGATTCGGGGGCTGAAATACAGATATCCACACAGCGGCGTGGCTCGGTCGTCGTCATCAAGGTGACCAATACCGTGCCCGCCGGGCAGGGCGTTCAGGGTCACGGAGTCGCATTGCGCAACGTGCGCGAGCGCCTGGCCTTGTTGCATGACCTGCAGGGGCAGTTTCGCAGCGGACTCAAAAATGGCGTTTATCAGGTGCGTCTGGAGGTTCCGCTATGACTTTGCGCGC
>CAJBMJ010000253.1 GCA_903954045.1 uncultured beta proteobacterium
CAAAACATCGCGCCAGGCCTGGGCCCTGGCTTCCGCCCTGGCGCTGGGAGCGGCGGTATCGCTGGGCATCACCCGATTTGCCTATGGCCTGTTGCTGCCGGCCATGCGCACCGATCTGGGCTGGAGTTACACCCTGGCCGGCGGCATGAACACTGCTAACGCGTTTGGCTACTTTCTGGGTGCGCTGGCGACCCCCTGGTTGATGCGCCGCTTCGGGCCATCGGTCCTGCTCTGGGGAGGCGCCTTGCTAGCGAGCCTGTTCATGGGCCTCAGCGGGTTCTTTACAACCCCGGAACCCTTGCTGCTGCAGCGCTTGTTGGCGGGAGTTGCCAGCGCGTTGGTGTTCATTGCCGGCGGGCTGCTGGCGGCCCGGTTGGGTGCACGCAACCCGCGCCACAGTGGCTTGTTGTTGGGTATGTATTACGGTGGCACCGGGCTGGGTATTGTGCTTTCGGCGGTGCTCGTGCCGTGGGTGCTGGATGCCACCGGCACCCTGGCCCATGGCTGGCGCTGGGCCTGGTGGTGGTTGGCGCTGGTGAGCCTGCTGGCCAGCGCCGTGTTGGTCTGGCCAGCCCGCGTGATGGCGCGCTGGGAAGCGGCCTCATTGGCAGCCGATGCACACGCCGCCTTCCATTGGCGGCCGTTCGGCTTTGCGCTGGCGGCTTACACCCTGTTTGGCGTGGGCTACATCGGGTACATGACTTTTGTGATTGCGCTCTTGCGCTCACAAGGCAGCAGTGCCGTGGCCGTGACGGTTTTTTATGCGCTGCTGGGGTTGGCCGTCATGGCTTCGAGCCGCATCTGGGCTGGCTTGCTGGACCGCCATCGCAACGGCCGCGCACTCGCAGTTCTCAACGCCTTGCTGGGCTTGGCTACCGTGCTGCCTGCACTGACCCAAAGCTGGCCGCTGGTGCTGGCATCGGGCCTGCTGTTTGGCGGGGTTTTTTTGTCGGTGGTCGCCTCAACTACGGCCTTGGTGCGCCATAACCTTCCGCCTGGGGCCTGGGCGGCCGGCATCAGTGCTTTCACCACGGTGTTTGCAGCGGGGCAGATCGTGGGGCCCACCATCGTTGGCTGGATTGCCGACGGCCCGGGCGGCCTGGCCCGCGGCCTGGTGTTTTCCGCAGTGGCCCTGTGGCTGGGTGCGCTACTGGCTTTAAGGCAAAAAGCCCTTTAGCCCCCGTGCTATATGCTCAAGAAGCTATGGTATTTATAGCGACCTGACTATGCCAGCACCACATCCTTGCCGGTAAGCCGCTTGGCCAGCCCCTGCGCCAGGCGATTCACATTGCCGTAAATCGACAGCTGCGGGTTAGCACCGATGCTGGTGGGGAAGATCGAGCCGTCGTGGATGGACAGATTTTCCAGTTGCCAATGCACGCCGTCGGGGCGGGTGACGCCCATTTTTTCGTCAGGCGCCAGGCCGCAGCCGCCCATGACGTGGAAGCTGCCGATCTTGGTTAGCAGGGGTTTCATCGGCAAGGCCTCGATCGCGGCCTTGGTCGCGGCCCAGGTGCTGGTGCCTTCGGCCATTTCATGGCCGGGATAGACCGTTTTGGCGCCGGCCTCGAACTGAATCTGCGCCATGGCCAGCATGGAGCGGCGCGCACCATCGAGCACGAAGTCGGTCAGCGGGTAATCGAGCAGGGGCGAGCCATCGGAACGCAGTTCGACCTTGCCACCGACGGACTGGTCGTGAAACCCATCGCGCAAGAGGGCCCCCATTACGTTGGCGTTGGGAAATTGCCTGAACAGCTCCGCCTGCTTTTCGCCAAAACCCGGCAGGTTGGCCCCAAAAAACACGGGGTGCAGCGGTCCGACTTCGAGCTTGTAGCCGATCGGGCCGTCCACCGGATGGGTGTACAGGAAGTGGTCGGAATAAATGGACTGCGGCGCACCGGTCCATGCCGCAACGGTGTCCTTCATAACTGCCGCCGAAATGGCGACCGGGTGCAGGAAGGTACGCTTGCCCAGCAGCTTGTGCGGGTCCGGTGACTTGGATCGCAGCAGCAGCGCCGGTGAGTTGATGGCACCACCGGCCAGCACATAGTGCTTTGCTACGATAGTTGTAGCAGGTCCCGCAGTATTGACGGGGGCTGCATTGGGTTTTACGGCAATGCATTGCATGCCGGTGATGCGTCCACCCTCGATCTTCAATTGCTCGACGCGTGTTTCCACCAGCAGTGTCGCACCGTGGTCCAGTGCAAATGGGATGGTGGTCACCAGCATCGATTGCTTGGCGTTGGTCGGGCAGCCCATGCCGCAGGAGCCCAGGTTGTAGCAGCCCTTGACGTTGCGCGGAATCACTTCGCAGGCAATGCCCAGCTTGGCTGCGCCGCGGCGCAACAGCTCATTGTTCTCGTTGGGCGGAACCGCCCAAGGGGTGATGTTGAGGCGGGTTTGCGCTTGCTGGAAGTAGGGTGCCAGCGCTTCGACGCTGTAGTCCTTCAGGCCAAACTTGTCTTGCCAGAATTTGAGTGTGTCGGGTGGCGTGCGAAACGAGCTGGTCCAGTTGACGGTGGTGGTGCCGCCGACGCTGCGCCCTTGAAGGATGGTGATGCCCTTGTCCTTGGTCTTGCGTCCGGCTGATTCCTGGTAAAGCGAGGCATAGGCCTCGGGCTCGCGCTGTTTGAAGTCCGAGCTGGTCTTGAGCTGCCCTTCTTCCACGATAACAACGTTGAGCCCGGCCTTTGTCAGGAGTTCGGCGGTGATGCCGGCGCCCGCACCCGAGCCGATGATGGCGACGTCGCAGGTGATGCGCTCTGGCAGAGGGGCGTGCTTGCCGCCAAGGACCTTCCAGCCGCGTTTCAGGCCTTCCAGGATGGGATCGGGAATATTGCTCATGGGGTGTACTTTAAAAAATCAGACCGCGCGCGGGCCGGGGTAGCCGAGGACGGCCCAGGACTCTTCGCCTGAAAAGTAAGGTGCGCACACGATGTCGTGCAGGCCCTGGTAAGACTGAATGCGCAGCTCGGTGCCGGAGGCACGCATGGCTTGCAGTGCCGCGCCGATCTCGGCCGTGGTGGCATCTTCCCAGGATGTGGACAAACCCACCAGAAAACGCCGCCCGGGCGCGCTGATCAGCAGGCTTATCAATTGGTCGAGCTCAGCGAGCACATGGACGGGTAGACCCGAGAAAAAGGTGTCAGTGCGCGCCAGGAGCGCTTGCGTGGCGGCTTGCAGGGCGGCGGGTTCGGCAGGCAGCGTTCCGACCAGCATGGCCTGACCGATTTTGGCCATCACCGCGCGGGCTGAGGGGCTGAGCTTGCCGTTCACCAGCCCGGGCTTCATCAGCGCAAGCGCGCCGCCGCCTACGGCCAGTACGACAGCCGAGGCGATGCCGAGTTTGAGAAAACCGCGGCGTTGCATGTGGGGAGGCAGGTGGGACATGGGCTTGGTTTTCCGTTATTTCTTGGTAATGAAATTCAGGTAGGTCGTAGCGAACTTGCCGTAGGGTGGCCACATGAACTGGATGGCCGAAAACGGGGCCTGGTGGAATACCGGGCGCATTTTCGAGAAGGTCTGAAAACCTTCGTAGCCGTGGTAGTGCCCCATGCCGCTTTCGCCCACGCCACCAAAAGGCATGTCGTGCTGGGCTGCGTGGAAGATGGCATCGTTGATACACACACCGCCGGACATCACATAGGTAATGAGGCGGTCAGAGTGGGCCTTGTTATTGGTGAAGGGATACAAGGCCAGCGGACGCGGTGCGCTGTTGATGGTGTCAATGACCGTATCGAGCGAGTCATATTCCACGATGGGTAACACCGGCCCGAAGATTTCCCGCGTGCGCAGCGCGCAGTTGGCAGGTGCATTGAGCACGATGTGTGGCGCAATCTTGCGGGTAGCTTCATCCCAGGGTTTACCGGGCACCAGTTGCACCAGGGTGGCACCGGCGGCTTGCGCCTCTTGCAAGGCACCGACGATGCGCTGGAAGGACCGGTCGTCAATCACCGAGGTGTAGTCCGGGCTGTCGATGCTTTGGTAGCGCTTGCTCACCACCTCTTTGGCTGCCGCCGTAAATTCCTGCACCTTGGACTTGGGCACAAAGAGATGGTCGACCGTCAGGCAAACCTGTCCCGCATTGAAAAACTTGGCAAACAGGATGCGCTCAGCCGCCTTGTGCACGGAGAAGTCATCGCACAGAACGGCGGGGGCTTTGCCGCCGAGTTCGAGCGTGACGGGGCACAGGTTGGCTGCGGCTGCAGCCATGACCGAGCGGCCGGTCTGGCCGGAGCCCGTGAAGATGATGTGGTCAAACTTGAGCTTGGAAAATTCGATGCCCACGCCCCCGGTTTCATCAAAAAATGCCAGCTTTTCGCGCGGGAAGTAGGCCGGGATTTTTTCGATCAACAGTGCGGCAATGTGGCGCGAGTTTTCCGACATCTTGACCATGGAACGATTGCCCGCGGCAAAGGTGCAGATCAGGCCATTAAAGGCTGTCCAAATGGGAAAGTTCCACGGAATGATGGCACCCACCACGCCCAGTGGCTGGGGGATGAGGCGGTTGCTTGCGCCAAAAAAATTCTTGATGTCGATGTGGCGGCGCTGCGGCTTCATCCACGACTTGAGGTGCTTTAGCGTGTGGGTGACACCATCGACCACGCTGAAAATTTCGGCGAACAAGGACTCGTGGCGTGAGCGGTTGCCGTAGTCAGCGTTGATGGCTTGCACAATGGCCTCACGGTTTTCGGTGACAAAAGCTTTGAGCTTGAGCAGGTCGGCTTTGCGCTCTTCAAAGCTGGGAACGGGGTGGGCCAGGTAAGCGGCGCGTTGCAGGTCTAGCGTTTGTTGCAGGTCGGACATAGAAGGGTCTCCGGTTTCAGGTCTGGTAACTGGTGTCGATGCGATCGAGCTTGCGAATGAGGGCTGGCCAGGCAAACGCGCCGCCCATGCCGCTGGTTTGCACCCGCATGGCCTCGGCCACGCCCTTGACGATGAGCGGGTTGACGTGGGTGAGTGCACCCCCGGCTTGCGCGGCGATCTGGATCTGGCAGGTGGACTCGAAGACATACATACTCAAAAATGCATCCGCAATGGTCTTGCCCACGGTCAGCAACCCGTGGTTGCGCAGCATCAGAAAATTGGCCGCGCCCAGGTCGGCTTGCAGGCGGGGCTTTTCTTCGTCGCGGAAGGCCACGCCTTCGTAGTCGTGGTACGCCAATGATGCCAGTACAAATGTGGACTGCTGGCTGATGGGCAGAACACCGCATTGCTGCGCGCTCACGCCCACGCCGGCCCGCGTGTGGGTGTGCAGCACACACCCGGCGTCTTCGCGCACTTCATGCACCGCGCTGTGGATCACAAAACCTGCGGGGTTCACCGGAAACGGTGACTCAATCAGCTTGTTGCAGTGCTGGTCCACTTTGACAAGGCTGCTGGCCGTGATTTCATCAAACATGAGCCCATAGGGGTTGATGAGGAAATGGTGCTCCGGCCCCGGAATGTGGGCGCTGATATGGGTGAAAACCAGATCGCTCCAGCCAAAGAGTGCAACCAAGCGGTAGCAGGCGGCCAGATTGACCCGCAGCTGCCATTCTTCGGGGCTGACCTGGGCTTGTAGTGAAGGAATATGCATGGCAAATGCTCAAAACAGTGCGGGGGCACACCTTAACCCGCACTGGCCTGATTAACTGTTAAAAAATTTACAATTTAGGGTAATTACTGGGAAAAATAGACCGTGGACTCAAAAACCGATTTGCTCGCGCGGTTTGCAGCCAACCCCTGGTTTGCACAACTGCCGCAAGCCGAGCGCAAGGCCCTGGTGGATGCCGGCGAGGTGGTGCGGTTCGCCGCCGGCGACATGCTCTACCGCAAGGGCGATGTGGGCACCAGTTTTCTGGGTGTGATTGCCGGTGCCTTCAAAGTCTCCACGCTGGGCGAGGACGGACGCGAGGCCATTCTGGTAGTGATGGAGCCGGGCAACTGGTTTGGGGAAGCATCGCTGCTTGATGGCCTGCCGCGTCCCCACGATGTCACAGCGATCGAACCCAGCTCCGTGTTGGTCATCGGTGCGCCTGCATTTGAGCGCCTCATGCGCCGCACGGCGTTTGCCCGCGCACTGGGTGCATTGCTGTGCAGCCGGGTGCGGGCCTTGTATGGGCTGGTGGAAGATGCCATGTTGCGTTCCACCAGTACCCGAATCGCCCGGCGTCTGCTATCGCTGGCGCGGGGTGACACAACGATGGCGGCAGATGCCCGATCCAGGGTGGGGGTGTCCCAGGAGGCTTTGGCCATGATGCTCGGCATCACACGGCAAACCTTGTCCAAAGAACTCAAAGTGCTGGCGCGTGACGGCGTGTTGGCACTGGGTTACGGCCGCATCGAGGTTCTTTTGCCGCTTGAACTCGAGAAGCGTGCTGCGCGCGCTTGAAGGCACCACATCGCTCGCCCTGGCTGCGTCCAAATGCTTCCA
>CAJBMJ010000254.1 GCA_903954045.1 uncultured beta proteobacterium
ACCGTGAAGTCGGCTATCACGCCATCTTTCATCGGACGAATGGCCTCAATATTGCCGGGAACCTTGCCCAGCATGGCCTTGGCTTCTTTTCCAACCGCCTGAATGGTTTTCTTGCCTTGCGGGCCACCTTCGTGGCGGATGGCTACCACCGAGGGCTCATCGAGCACAATGCCCTTGTCACGCACAAAAATCAGGGTGTTGGCAGTACCCAGGTCAATGGCCAGGTCGGTCGAAAAGTACCGACGGAAAGATCCGAACATCAAAAAATCCTCTCCGGTACGGACAGCGCTTCGGCTGTCGGTCACCGCGTATTACCGTTTCAAAATTGTCAGTTCCGCGTCATTATTTGCGGTTTTGCGCCGCATACGCCGAAGGCAGCATAATAACCGATGCCCCTCAATATTGAGCCCCCAAAGCTTGCCATGGGGCTCAAATTACCTTTGCTTTCAACTCTTTTTGCACTATGTCACTGACATCTTCCGATATCGCGCGCATTGCCACCCTGGCGCGCCTGGAGCTCTCGCCCACAGAAAGCAGCCGCTTGCTGACCCAGATGAACGATTTTTTCGGCATTGTGGAGGCCATGCGCGCAGTTGACACCACAGGGCTGGACCCTCTGGCCCATCCGGTAGCGGCTTTTCAGGACATCGCACTGCGTTTGCGCGAAGACCGCGTCAGCGAGCCCAATCAACGTGAGGCCAACCAGCGCAGCGCGCCTGTTGTGGAGCACGGCCTGTTCCTCGTGCCCAAAGTCATTGAATAACACCAGACACCACTGCAAATGACAAGCTCTCTCTCTTCACACCCGCTGCACGATCTCAGCGTGCATGCACTGGCTTCGGCACTCCAAGCCAAGCAGGTTTCCTCTGTCGAAGTGGCTACCCATTTTTTGGAGCGTGCTCGCCAACATCAACATCTGGGAGCCTATGTCGCTGTGGACGAGGCCGTCACCCTGGCTCAGGCCCGCGCCGCCGATGCCCGCATTGCGCAAGGTACGGGTGGCACGCTGGAAGGTGTTCCCATCGCCCATAAGGATATTTTTGTTACCAGGGACTTTGCCTCCACAGCGGGCTCGCGCATGCTCAAGGGCTATCGCTCCCCGTTCGACGCCACAGTGGTTGCAAAACTGTCCAACGATGGCGCAGTCACCCTGGGCAAGCTCAATTGCGATGAATTTGCCATGGGCTCAAGCAATGAGAACTCTGCCATCGCTGCAGTGGGTAACGATGCCGTTCAACCTGTGCGCAATCCGTGGAATACCGACCGGATTCCCGGCGGTTCCTCCGGCGGAAGCGCCACGGCAGTCGCGGCGCGACTAACACCTGCCGCGACCGGCACAGATACCGGCGGCTCCATCCGCCAACCGGCGGCGTTTTGCGGCATTACCGGCATCAAACCCACCTACGGCCGTGCATCGCGCTACGGCATGGTGGCTTTTGCCAGCAGCCTGGACCAAGCCGGGCCCATGGCCCGCAGTGCCCAAGACTGTGCCTTGCTGCTCTCTAGTCTGTGCGGGCCGGACCTGGACCGTGATTCGACCTCTTTGGACATGCCCGCCGAAGACTATGCGCGCGATTTGAATAAGTCCATAGAGGGACTGCGCATTGGCATACCGCAGGAGTTTTTCGGTGAAGGCCTGTCCGACGACGTTCGCGCCAGCGTCGAAGCTTCTCTGCGT
>CAJBMJ010000255.1 GCA_903954045.1 uncultured beta proteobacterium
ACGTCCGAATTGCAGCAGGGCATCGATGGCGCGAGGCGGGAAGCCCAAAGTGCATTTGGCGACGGCACACTGATGCTGGAGCGTCTGATTGACAACGGGCGCCATATCGAAATTCAGGTGTTTGCCGACGCACACGGCCATGCGGTCTATCTGGGCGAGCGCGATTGCACCGCGCAGCGCCGCCGCCAGAAGGTGATCGAAGAAGCACCGTCTCCCGTCGTGTCACCCGCCATGCGCGAGGCGATGGGTAAAGACGCTGTAGCTGCTGCCCTGGCGGTGGGTTACCGCGGTGCCGGTACGGTTGAATTCATCGTGGATCAAAACCTGAACCACTACTTTCTGGAGATGAATACGCGCCTGCAGGTGGAGCATCCGGTCACAGAAATGGTTACCGGTTTTGATCTGGTGGAGTGGCAACTGCGCATCGCCGCTGGTCATCCATTGCCATTGCAACAAAGCGAAATCAAATTGACGGGGCATGCCATCGAAGCACGCTTGTATGTAGAAGATCCCTACACCGGCTTTGCCCCACAGACTGGCACGGTATTGTGGTGGAAGCCGGAGAATGCGCTGAAGGCTGCCGGAGTCCGCATTGACGATGGAATTCAGCAGGGCAGCGTGGTGTCTCCGTATTACGACCCTATGGTCGCCAAGATCATTGTGCATGGACGTGACCGGGATGACGCCATTCGGCGGCTGCGCTCCGCCATTCGAAGCTCACCACTGTTGGGACTCAAGAACAACGGTACTTTTTTAAGTGATCTGGTCGATCACCCTGCCTTTCGCAAAGCCGAGATGACCACGACCCTGATTGACGAGTGGCTTGAAGCTGGCGAGCCATTGTTGAGGGCACCAGTTGCATCGATTGATGCGTGGTTTCTTGCCGCCCTGGCTTTTGCTATGCATGGGGGTGCGGGCTGGCGCTCCGACAGTGTGGCGGCCTTCAGTTTCGCCATGCAATGTGAGGACGTCAAACATCTGGCGCGTGCTCGGCCTGTTCGCGATGGCTCTGTGACACTGACGATTGGAGAAGAAAGTGCCAGCGTGCGAATGCTGCTCTGGGACCAGGGAGTGATGCGATTCGAGTTGAACGGCGTTGTCCAGACCGCGATTGCAGTCATCAATGGGAATGCGGTGCATCTGGCGTGGCGTGGGCAAACCTTTGTGTTTACCGAAGTTTCAGCCTTCCCCAATGTGGATGCCCTCAAGGACGCCAGTCGTGCACGGTCTCCTGTGGCGGGCAAAGTGACGCAGGTGATGGTCACCCCTGGAGCCTCGGTGCAAGTGGGGCAACAATTGCTTTGTGTAGAAGCCATGAAAATGGAAATGTGGCTGTGCGCAGAGGCCGCTGGAATCGTGCAGGCGCTACACACCAGAGCCGGTGATCAAGTCGAGTCCGGTGCTCTACTGGTCGAACTCGAAATTCAACCCAAGGAATGACCATGGACAAAGCCATACTGACCTGCGCGCTTACGGGCGTGCTAACCAACCCCAAGCAACATCCTGTTCCGGTGACACCGGCCCAGATGGCCGCAGAAGCCCGTGACGCTTTCAATGCCGGAGCCAGCATCATGCACATCCATATGCGAATGCAGGAAGAGGGCATGGGGCATATGCCAACATGGGACCCCGAAGTGGCAGCGTCTATTGTGGATGCCATTCGCGAAGCATGTCCTGGTGTTATCGTGAATCTGACCACGGGTGTCGTGGGCAAAGATGTTTCCGGCCCTTTGAACTGCATTCGCCGCGTCAAGCCGGAAATCGCAGCCTGCAACGCCGGAAGTTTGAACTACCTCAAAATCAAGGAAGATGGCCAGTGGGCTTGGCCTCCCATGGTGTTTGACAACCCGGTGGCCAAGGTGCAGCAGTTTCTCGATGTAATGCAGGAGTGCGGTACGCACCCCGAGTTCGAGTGTTTTGATGTGGGCATTGTGCGCTCGGTCACCATGTACCTCAAGGCGGGCATGCTCAAGCCCGAAATGGGGCGGGCAGAGTACAACCTGGTGATGGGCGTTGCCTCCGGCATGCCCTGCGACGCAGATCTGCTGACACTGTTGCCACAATGGATGGCGCCGAAAAGCATCTGGCAGGCCACCCTCATTGGCCGCTCGGAAATCTGGCCCGTGCATCAAAAGACTGCCGATTTGGGCGGCATGTTGCGTACCGGACTGGAGGACACTTTTTATCTCCCCAACGGGGACCGTGCCAGTGGAAATGGTGTGCTCATTGCTGAATTGGCTCAGTGTGCCCAGCGGGCCGGTCGTGCGATCGCCAGTCCGTCAGAGGCGCGGGAGATGTTGGGTTTACGTGCCTGAGAAGGCATTTCCCTATGCTATACTGCGAGACTTAGCGGCTGTAGCTCAGTTGGATAGAGTACTTGGCTACGAACCAAGGGGTCGTGGGTTCAATTCCTGCCAGCCGCACCATATGAATCAAGGACTTAGCGTCGAAAGGCTCTAAGTCCTTTCTTCTTTCTGGCTTTTGACATTGCTCTGGTTGCCGTTCGGTTGCCGTTTCTCCAAACCTTCCTCGAAGACCCATCCTGTGGATTTCATGGGCTGCGCTGATTCTGAGCGGCTGATCCGCGCATCGGATGCCTGCGTCCCCCTTGTGTAACGTCGATTGAGTTGCTATGTTATTAATAGCTGCTTGCGCACGTTCCACGAGGGCTAGCGGCCTATTTGGCATATAAAAGTGCTGCGCAAGGGTTTGAACAGCTACCGCGACGGCGGCAGGCCGTGACAAACCTTCGGCGCTCGATGCGTGTCTGTTTGCCTCCACCAGCGCGGTCATGCCGGGCGCGCTGCCTGCTGAATGGCGCTGCGCGCTGGTGGCAACGCACCCAGCATCACCGCTTTCCATTTTCGTGAGTCTGTAGCTTTGGTCAGTGGCCAATGCGGGGTACCGCAATGGCCAGGCACCACGAAGCTGTCGCGTGGCGCTGGTGCGCCCCGCACAGGTGCCGGGGAGGTACATCGCCAGTGCTTCGCAAGTGTTGGTCAGTGCGCTGGTGCGCAGATATGGCCTCGGCTCGCTGGCGCATCGTGCTGGATCAGCCGTCGCCTGCGGCTCGGCCTGGTCGCCGTGTTCGTGGCAGTTGTAGCGCACGCCCGCTACG
The DNA here is from genome assembly GCA_903954045.1 of uncultured beta proteobacterium. Lineage (GTDB taxonomy): Bacteria > Pseudomonadota > Gammaproteobacteria > Burkholderiales > Burkholderiaceae_C > Allorhodoferax. The sequence goes on from CAJBMJ010000255.1 coordinate 3,119, forward strand.
GCCACGCGCTTCGCTTTTACATAACGC
>CAJBMJ010000256.1 GCA_903954045.1 uncultured beta proteobacterium
CGCAGCGCGCAGGGCTTGGCGCAACGTGGCTTCGTCCGGCTGGGTCTGGTAACCGGGGATGCTGTCGAACTTGTCCAGCGTTCCTCCGGTGTGGCCCAGCCCACGGCCAGAGACCATGGGCACATAGCCGCCGCACGCCGCCACAATGGGCGCCAGCATCAGGCTGACCTTGTCGCCTACGCCGCCGGTAGAGTGTTTGTCGAGCACTGGGCCACCCAGATCGGCCTGGCTCCAATCCAGCACCGTGCCGGAACGGGTCATGGCACGGGTCAGGTCCACGGTTTCGCTGGCAGTCATTCCCTGCAGAAACATGGCCATGGCCATCGCTGCGGCCTGGCCTTCGCTCCAGGAACCGGTGGTTAAGCCCAGCACAAAGGCTTCGGTCTCAGCCTGGCTCAGCGCGTGGCCGTCACGTTTTCGGCGAATGATTTCCTGCGCCAGCATTGTTCGTCCCCGGTGTCAGTACGCCCCGTCGGGCGAAGAAGACGCCCGGCCAGTCTGGCCCAGCACCGCCTCAATGTCTGTCAGCACGCTGCTGGCTCCGATACGAAAGCGGCTGGGGGTGAGGGCGTTGGCGCCAAGATAATCTTCACACAGGGCAATGTAGACCGCCGCATCGGCCACGGTGCGTATGCCGCCTGAGGGCTTGAAGCCTACCCGGCCAGCCGCGTGGGGATTGCCTGCAATGGCACCCAGCAGCAGGTGGGCTGCCGCTGGCGTTGCGCTCACAGGCGTTTTGCCGGTACTGGTTTTCAGAAAATCGGCCCCGGCATCCAGTGCCAGCTGGGCTGCCTGTGCAATGAGCGCTTCACTTTGCAGTTCGCCGGTTTCCAGAATGACTTTGAGCCGCAGCGCCTCTGATGCCTTGCGTACTGCACTGAGCAACTGGCTCACGCCAGCTGTATTTCCCGCCTGCAACAGTCTGTAGGGCAACACCAGGTCCACCTCCTGGGCGCCACTTTGCACAATGGCATGAGCGTCATTGATGGCGCGCGCCACGTCGGAGCTGCCGTCGGGGAAGTTGGCCACGGCCGCGACGGCAATGGTGGCAGGCAACTGCCTGCGGGCAAAAGCCGCCAGCCGCGGCCACACGCAGACCGCTGCAACGGGGCCAAACGGGCCTTGTGCACGCTCACACAGGCGGGCAATGTCAGCCTCTGTATCTGCATCGTTTAGGCTGGTCAGGTCCAGGCAGGCCAGCGCAACGCGCGCGGTGGCTTGCGGGTTCTGACTCCAGCGGTCAAAAGAAGGATGGGGCGTGTTGGCTTGCATGAAAGCTTTCCAGAAAATGGCGATTAGCTTGGATCGGTCAGGTGGTCGGGGCCAAAACTCTCCGGCAATAGCTGCGCCAGGGTGTAGGTGGGGCCGCTTTCACTTGCATTGCCGGTAAACAGAGGCATGTCTGGTGCACCAAACTCCCGCAGTTTCTGGCGGCATCCGCCACAAGGCGTGATCCATGCACTTCCGGTGCCGATGACGGCCACTGCGCGCACCTTGCGTCCGCCTGCGAGCACCATGGCGCTTAAGGCACCTGTTTCGGCACATACGCCCTCGGGATAGGCGGCGTTTTCCACATTGCAGCCAGCGTGAATGCGGCCCTGGTCATCCAATACAGCAGCGCCGACCAGAAACCGTGAGTAAGGCGCATAGGCCGCACGCTGGGCTTTGCGGGCTGCTGCCAAAAGTGCTTCTTGCATGGGGTAACTCCAGTGGCTAAACGGCTGGTGCGGCGTTGCGCCGGTAGGTCACAAAGCTGAAGGACAGGCCACAGGCGGCTGTATGGCGCTCGCGGCTGGATTCCTGCCACTGCGGACCCAGCGTGGGCGCATAGGCATCACCATCAAAATGCTGGTCAATCTCTGTGACCACCGCTGTGCTGGCCAGCGGCTCGGACAGTGCGTAAAGCTGTGCGCCACCAATCACCCACACATCGCTGGATTGCTCACAAAGTTGTAGCGCCTCGTGCATATTTCTTGCGGGGTAGGCACCATTTTCTTTCCAATTTTCCTGCCGGGTCACCACCACATTGCGTCGGCCTGGCAGTGGGCGGAACTTGGGCGGCAGCGAATCCCAGGTTTTGCGCCCCATGATGACCGGGCAGCCCATGGTAGTGCGCTTGAAGTGCGCCAGGTCTTCGGGCAAATGCCAGGGCAGGGTGTTGTCTTTGCCAATCACGCCGTTGGCGGCTCGGGCATAAATCAGGTGCAGGCGCGGGGCGGGTGGGGTAGGCATGGGGCTATTGTGCAGCCGTGGCTGCGCGCTTGGGTAACAGCACGCTGGCAATGGCCACCATCACAAACACCATGGCCAGCCAGTCTTGCCAATGGGGTGCTTCGCCTACGATCAGGGTGGCGCTCAGGGTGCCCACCAGCGGAATGGCCATGATGCTCATGGCGCTCGTCGCCGGAGGCAGGGTGCGTGCCATGCTGAACCAGATCAGCTGGGCTGCCCCGTAGTTAATCAGTACGCCATAGGCGAGGCTGATCCACATCGGGCCAGAAAAACCGGCGGGTTGGGGCAGTGGTTCGAAGGTCAGGGCCATCAACCAGACGATGCAGCTGCCCAGCAACAGCATCCAGACCGTCACGACCATGGGAGACAGCGTCAGGTGGGCCCGCCGCATCTGCAGTGTGCCCAATGCCCAGCATACTGCTGCGCCCAGCATCCAGGCGACTCCCGCCGGGCGGCCACTCAGGCTCTGCAGCTCGTGCCACAACAACAATCCCACCGAAACCGCGACACACGCGACAGCCAGGCCCACCCGCGCAGTGATGCGCTCCTTGAACAGTGCCGCACCCAGCAGCACCGTGAAGATGGGCATGGTGAAGCCCAGAATGGCCGCACGGCCCGAAGCGAGCTCCTGCACCCCAAAGATGGACAGCGTGTGCCATCCCAGTACATTGGTCAGCCCCAGCGTGGCAATGGAACGCCATTCGCGGCCCACCGGCCACATGCGTTCGCCGCGCAACGCAACAAAGACAAACAAACCCGACGCACCCAGAAGCATGGTGCTCGCACGAAAGTACAGCGGGGTGATGCCCTGCAGCGAGAGCTTCATCATCGGCCAGTTGACACCCCACATGAGGGTAAGGGCCAGCAGGGCCCAGAGTTGGCGGCGGGTGATCATCCGCGCGTGGGGGCCATTTGCATCGATTCGGCGCCGGGCCGCCCCAAGCCGATGAGCGCCCCCTTGGGGGGCAGCGTCCACACGAAGTGGGTAAGCGTGGGGGCCATTCAGACGGCGACCGGCGCCTTGATGGCGGGGTGGCATTCGTAGCCCAGCACCTCAAAGTCCTCGTACTGGTAGTCGAAGATCGAGTCGGGGCGGCGCTTGATGTGCAGTGTGGGGTAGGCCATGGGCGTGCGGCTGAGCTGCAGTTCCACTTGTTCATGGTGATTGCTATAGATGTGGCAGTCGCCACCGGTCCAGATGAAGTCGCCTACGTCCAGATCGCACTGCTGCGCCACCATGTGTGTGAGCAAGGCATAGCTGGCAATGTTGAAGGGCACTCCCAAAAAGATGTCTGCGCTGCGCTGGTAAAGCTGGCAACTCAAGCGGCCTTTGCCGCCTTCGGTCTGGGCTGGCGCCACATAGAACTGGAAGAAAGCATGGCAGGGCATCAGGGCCATTTTGTTGAGTTCGGCCACGTTCCAGGCGCTCACGATGATGCGGCGGCTGTCCGGGTTGGTTTTGAGCGTCTGGATGACGTCGGCGATCTGGTCGATATGGCCGCCATCGGGTGTGGGCCAACTGCGCCATTGCACCCCATACACCGGTCCCAGGTCACCATCGTCGCGCGCCCATTCGTCCCAAATGGAGACTCCCCGTTCTTTCAGCCAGTTGTTGTTGCTGGAGCCGGTCAGGAACCACAGTAGTTCCTGGATGATGGAGCGCAAATGCACTTTCTTGGTGGTGACCAGCGGAAAGCCTTCGTTCAAATCGAACCGCATCTGGTAGCCAAACACGCTCCTGGTGCCCGTGCCCGTGCGGTCGGCCTTGAACACGCCATGGGTGTACACATGGCGCATGAAGTCTTCGTACTGGCTGCGCACGGCGGGCGCGGAAGTGGGGTGGGGCATGGTGGGTCGAAGCTGCAATAGAGTGCGGGATTTTAGAGGGCATGCGGGGCAAAAGCCTGTCTCCTTCGGCAAGTCTTTCCCATTTGTGCGGTAATGCTGTGGCAACCATGGCACCGAAAACTCCCACCACCTTTAATAGCTCCGTTGTTCCCAGCAGCCGCCTGGGACGTTTGGTGCGCCTGGGGTCTATGGCCACCGGTGTGGCGGGCAATATGCTGATGGCGGGAGCCCAGCAGCTGGCGCAAGGCAAGCGTCCCAAGCTCAGCGATCTGCTACTCACCCCGGCCAATGCGCACAAGATCACGCAGCAACTCTCCCAAATGCGCGGCGCAGCGATGAAGGTGGGCCAGCTCATTTCGATGGACGCTGGCGACCTGTTGCCTCCCGAAATGGCCGCCATACTGGGGCGACTGCGCTCTGATGCGCACGCCATGCCGGAGCGGCAGGTGCGTGCCGTACTAACAGCCAATTGGGGCGCCAAGTGGCAGCAGCGCTTTGAGACGTTTTCTTTCACGCCCATAGCGGCCGCGTCCATAGGCCAGGTGCACCGGGCTACCACCCTGGACGGCAGAGACCTCGCCATCAAGATTCAGTACCCTGGTGTGCGCAAAAGCATTAGCAGCGATGTCAACAACGTGGCTTCCCTCTTGCAAATGTCTGGCTTGCTGCCCAAAACGCTGGACATTGCGCCACTGCTGATGGAGGCAAAGCGCCAATTGCGCGAGGAGGCTGACTACCAGGCAGAAGGGGCGCACCTATCGCGCTTTGGCGAACTGCTGGCGGGCACGCCTGAGTTTGTCGTTCCGACCTTGCACTCTGACTTCACGACCAAGAACGTGTTGGCCATGTCGTTTGTAGAGGGTGTTCCTGTGGAATCGATGGCAGACGCTTCCCAGCTTGAGCGCGACCGCATGGTCAGCCTGCTGGTAGGCCTGCTGTTTCGGGAGTTGTTCGAGTTTGGCCTGATGCAAACCGACCCCAACTTTGCGAACTACCGCTATGACCCCAGCAGCCAACAACTGATTCTGCTGGACTTTGGCGCAACCCGCAGCTTCACACCGGAATTCGGAGCGGCTTACAAGCAGGTGATGTCTGCCACCCTGGCGGGCGATCGGCAAGCCATGGCGAAAGCGGGGGTGTCCATAGGTTACTTTGACGCAAGCACCTTACCCAGGCACCAAACGGCGGTGCTGGATATGTTTGAGATGGCGCTTGAACCCTTGGGGTTTGACGGCGACTTTGACTTTGGCACAACCGACATGGCACCGCGTCTTCGAGAAGCTGGTATGGCGCTGGGTCTGGACCGGGATTTTTGGCAGATCCCGCCTATCGACACGCTGTTCCTGCATCGCAAACTGGGCGGACTGTTTCTGCTGGCAGCCCGGTTAAAGGCCCGCGTGAACGTGCGGCAGTTGGCGCTGCCGTACCTGAATTCCTGAACGTTTCAAGGTTCAGCCAGTCGAATCGCGTTCCCACCGTCCTGTTTCGCACGGTACATGGCGGCGTCAGCATGGGCCGACAGTTCAATTTCGTTGCGCCCATGTGCCGGGTACACAGCAACGCCAACGCAGCAACCAATCTCTATGGTTTGACCTTGGATCTGGAACGGATCACTCATCGCGACGCGGATCTTTTCTGCAACCTGAAGGGCGCTGGAACTGTGGTCCACTTCACGCAGCAGCACCACAAACTCGTCACCACCCACTCTGGCGACCGTATCGGAATCCCGCACGCAACCCAACATGCGGGTCGCAGCAGCCTTCAACAGCAGGTCTCCAACCGCGTGCCCGAATTGGTCGTTCACTGGTTTGAAGCGATCAAGGTCGATGTAGAGCTGCGCAAAGTAGGTACCCGATCTCAAGGCGGATGCAATCGTCTGATTCAGGCGGTCGGAAAAAAGTGTTCGATTGGCAAGGCCGGTTAGTGGATCTTGCTGGGCCATTTTTTGAAGTTCAGCCTTGGTCCGCTTGTGCTCTTCAATTTCGTTCTTGAGGTGTTCGTTCAAGGCTATGGCATCGATCACCGTGGCGGAAACCCGACGCGCCTTTTTCATGACGAATATTTGCCAGGTGAGCGACATCACTGCCAGCAAAAGGTAGTAACGGTCACTGTAGGCCGCAAACTGGTAGGCAAACTTGACCGACAGCGGCACCAGACTCACAACATTGATGATGAGGTAATAGGAGGGCATCGCTGCGTATCCGAGCGCACCCACCGTGACCATCGTCGAAAGAATGATGAAGATAAAGGTGTCGTGCACCTGCGTGCCAGTGCCAGGCAACAGGTAGCCAGCCACACCCCACAGCAGCGCCACGCAGGCGCCCAGTGCAATCCGCATCTGCAGTTGCTTTTCGCAGTTGTGCGCAGAAATTCCCGCGGACTGAACACGCCGCTCGTACAGCATCACGGCGCCAGAACTCACGATGATCAAGCCCACCCATGTCGCCAGGGCATTGAAGTTGGCTCCTCCAAAGTTCAGCACGATGCCAATCAGCACCGTGCCAAACAGAATGCCCCCCATGTTTCCCCTGGCCAGGCCAAAGAAAATGCGGATTCGCTCCAACCTAACCCGTTCCTCCAGAGAAACCGTGTTGCTGTCGATGTTCATTGGCTATTCAGTGCGCAGCACCCGCCCCGGGTTCATCAGGTTGTGGGGATCCAGGGCCCGCTTGATCTGGCGCATCAGCTGCAATGCCACGGGCGATTTGTGCTCAAGCAGTTTGTCGCGCTTAAGGCTGCCAATGCCGTGCTCGGCCGAAATGGAGCCGCCAAAGCGGTCTACGGCGCTGTAAACCAGGGCATTGATGGGTTTTTCCTGATCCCGCAAAAAGGCTTCAGCATCCGCGCCTTGCGGGGCCTGCACGTTGTAGTGCAGATTGCCGTCACCCAGGTGACCGTAGTTCACCAACCGCGCACCAGGAAAGGCCTGCTCCAGTGCAGCGTCGGTCTGGCGCACAAACTCGGGAATGCTGGACACCGCGATGGAAATGTCGTGCTTGATATTGAGGCCCTCCTGGGCCTGCGCCAGCGGAATGCTCTCGCGGATGTGCCACAGGGCCTTGGCCTGCGCCACGCTTTCGGCCACTACCGCATCGGTCACGCAGCCCTGCTCCAGGGCGGCTTCGAGCAGCCGCTCAAACACCGCGCGGGCATGCTCTACCGATTCGTTGTCCGAGGCCTCCATCACAACGCAGTAGGGCGTCTGCTGCCAGAAAGGCACGCGCTGCTGCGGGTAATGCTTGACCACCAGACTGAGCGCAAATTGCCCCATCACCTCAAAGCCGGTCAGGCCCGCATTCAGGTGCTTGTGGGCCAGGCCCAGCAGTGCAACGGCGTCGTCCAGTGACGGTACCGCAGCAAAAGCAGTTAGCTGGGCAGCGGGCATGGGGTAAATCTTCATGATGGCGCCGGTAATGACACCCAGCGTGCCCTCAGAACCAATGAACAGGTGGCGCAGGTCGTAGCCGGTGTTGTCCTTGCGCAGCCCGCTCAGGCCGTTCCAGACTTCGCCCTGTGCCGTCACCACCTCAAGCCCCAGACACAGTTCGCGGGTATTGCCATAGCGCACCACCTGTGTCCCCCCGGCGTTGGTGCCCAGATTGCCGCCAATGGTGCAACTGCCTTCTGCTGCCAGGCTCAAGGGAAACAGAAAACCCTGGGCTTCGCAGGCTTCCTGCACGCTTTGCAGCACGCAGCCCGCATCCACCGTGATGGTGAGGTTGCCTGCGTCGAGCTTGCGAATCTGGTGCATCCGGGTCAGGCTCAAGACCACCTGGGTGCCGCTGGCGTCCGGGGTGGAACCCACCACCATGCCGGTGTTGCCGCCCTGCGGCACCATGCTCACACCTGCGCTGGCACAGGCTTTCACCACGTCGGCCACCTGTTCGGTGCTGCGCGGGCGCACCACAGCCAGTGCACGGCCGTGCTCCCGCTTGCGCCAGTCCAGCTCCCACGCCGTGAGGTCGCCCTCTGTCAGCACGTGGGCCGCGCCCACGATGGAGCGTAAGGTTTCAATCAGGGCTGTCTGGGCGTTCATGGGGTGGCAGTTTCCGGGGAGGCATTCAGTACCGCGGCCTTGGCATGGCGCAAGCGCAACCGCACATGCAGCGCGCAAGCCGCAAAAAGGGTCAGGCACAAGGCCACTTCCAGCAGGGCCAAGACATTGCTGGGGTACGGGTCGCCCCAGGCCCGCACTACGCCTTCGGTGAAATACAGCCACACCAGCAGGCTCACCCAGCGATAGGTGTACATGCGGTTCTTAAGCAAACCGGCCAGTGGTATGCAAAGCGGCAGGACTTTGAGGGCCAGGAGTGACCCACCAGGACGGATGGGTGCCAGAACCAGCTCCCATGCCAGACCCAGAACTATCAGCCCCATCAGGCTGCCCACGGCAAGCCATCGGGTAAGGTTTACGGAAGTGGCAGAAGCTAATTGATTTGTTGTCATGAGTGTTCATTATCGAAGGGAATCAGATTGCGGGCAGTGGCATCATTGGGATATGCATGAGACCGCGTTGATACACCGATTCAAGTCCTGGCTGCAGGATATTGCCCATATACCCCTGATGGACGCAGCGGTCACCCTGCGCGAGCGCTTTCGGGAAGACCGCCTGGGTTTGACGGCCAGCAGCCTGACCTTTACCACCATCATGGCGCTCGTACCGTTTATTGCGGTGGTGTTGTCGGTCTTTACCGTGTTTCCCATGTTTGCCAAGTTTCAGGACGTGATGCAGAAGTGGCTGATCGAGAGCCTGGTGCCTGACAACATCGCGCGTCAGGTGCTGGGTTACCTGAACCAGTTTGCGGGCAAAGCCAGCAAGCTTGGTGCTGCGGGTCTGGCCGTTTTGCTGGGAACCGCCCTGGCGCTGATATTTACCATCGACCGCACGCTCAACAGCATCTGGCGGGTTCGCAAACCCAGGCGCTTTGGGCAGAAGGTGCTGATCTACTGGGCGGCCATCACGCTGGGGCCTTTGGTGCTGGGGGCCAGCCTGAGTGTGACCTCGTATGCCATTTCCGCGTCCAAAGGCCTGGTGGGCAGCATACCTGGCGGTGTTTCTCTACTTTTGGAACTGTTGCAGTTTGCCCTCTTGTCTGCGGGCATGGCTGCCATGTTCCGTTATGTGCCCAACACCCATGTGCGCTGGGGACACGCCTGGATTGGCGGGGTGTTTGTATCGGCCTGTCTGGAGGTGGCCAAAAAGCTGCTGGGTTGGTACCTGAGCCAGGTACCAACGTATTCGGTGGTGTACGGTGCCTTTGCCACGGTGCCCATCTTGCTGGTCTGGATTTATGTGGCCTGGACGATTGTGTTGCTGGGGGCCACGCTGACGGCCTATGTGCCCAGTTTGCTGGCGGGCTTGCCACGCAGGCGCACGGGGCCGGGCTGGCAGTTCAGTCTTGCGTTGGAGGTCCTGCAGCAGCTCAATCGCGTTCAGCTGGAGGGAGGCAAGGGTCAAACCATCAGCCAACTGTGTGCCAGCATGCAAATCGATGCCCTGCACCTGGAGCCCGTGCTGGAAGCGCTGACAGGGCTGGACTGGATTGGCCAGCTCCATGAAAACAAGGGGGAGGGCGACGCTGCGCGGTTTATCTTGCTGGTAAATCCGCAAACCACGGTGCTGGAGCCCCTGATGCATGTCTTGCTGCTGCCCAAGGGGATTGACACCCAAAATATATGGAAAAAAGACCGCTGGCCCTCATCCACACTGCACGAGGTGCTATAAATTTTGAATCTACCTAGCAGGCGCTAGGAGATGATTGGCAGGCCCATGACGGTTGAAAGCTGCTCCAGTGACACGGGCTTTTCCAAAGTGCCAAGAATATTCAGCCCTGCAGAAGAAGCAATGAAACTGGTCAGGCGCAACATTTCCGTGTCGACACCGGTCACGATGAGCACACCGCCTGGATAGCCCTGTTTGGCCAGCAGGTCGAGGAACTCAATGCCGTCCATATTCGGCATGAACAGATCGCAAATCAGGAAATCAGGTTGCTTGGGCATGGATGCCAGCAGACGCTTGGCAGCCAGTCCGTCCGGGGCTGACTGCACATCCTTGACACCCAGCTGTGCAAGAAGCTCTTTGAATACATCCAGCGCAAAAACGCTGTCATCGATCACCAGTACCGACTGGTTGGGCTGGTGGGTGGTGGTATCAGAAATGGCAGACTCCAAAATTTCACTAAATCATTTAGCTGGCATTATCGGTGTGTTCTGATAACCACAACGCTATCTGTTCCTCCACCTGTCCCAAGGTACTACACAATGGTGAAAGAAGCAACTGGCACTCGCTAGACCTTGTATTGCGGCCCGCATGCTCCAGCGCAGCGCACAGCGCGCCCAGGCGCATTGCGCCAACGGCGCGGGCAGACGACTTCAGCTCGTGGGCCAGGTCCCCGGTCTTGCCCCAATCCTGGGAACCAATGGCTTCAGTGATCTCACCGGCAATGCGTATTCCTGAGGGCAGAAATTTCTCCAGCAGACGGCGGTGGACAGCTGTGTTGCTTCCAACCAGGCGAACGAGTTGCTTGATGTCCCATAGCGGCAAGGTCTGTGGGTCGACCTCAGCCTCTGAAGGCGGCGCACGCAGAGCCAAATCCGCCAACTTGCGTGACATGGGGTTCTTGTTTGCGTCCGTCTGGGGCACCACCCACTTGGCCAGCGTCTTGAAAAGAAAGTGGGGGTCAAACGGTTTGACGACTATGTCGTTCATGCCCGTTTCAAGGCACTGCAAGTGGTCTTCATGGCGGGCATTGGCTGTCATGGCGATGACAGGCAGGCCGCTAAGCACCGGGTCGGACCGAATCCGGCGTGTTGCCTCCAGACCGTCCATCACAGGCATGTGGACATCCATCAGCACGCAGTCAAAGTTTTTGCGGCCCAGGGCCTCCAGTGCCAGGGCGCCATTGCTGGCCTGATCGACCTCCAGCCCGGCATCGCCCAGGATGCCGCTGGCCACTTCCAGGTTGAGGGAATTGTCATCAACGACCAGTACCCGCTTGCCAACCAGCAGCTTGGTGATTTCTCCCATTTCAAGGTCGGTTGGGAAGGCTTGCTCAGCCCTGTTGGAGGACAGGCGCAATCGCACTGTGAACCAGAACACACTGCCTTCCCCGGGGACGCTACGCACACCTACCTGGCCCCCCATCAACTCGGTCAACTGCTTGCTGATGGCCAGGCCCAGGCCGGTTCCACCGTATTTGCGGGTGATTGAGTTGTCCACCTGCTCAAAGTTCTGGAAAAGCCGTCCCATCTGCTCCGGACTGAGCCCCAAGCCGGTGTCAGCCACTTCAAAACGTAGCATGCATTCGCCCTGGGCAAGCTGCCTGTCATCCGGCGCCTGTGGCGATACGCTGACCTTGACACTGCCCCGGTCGGTGAACTTGATCGCATTGTCCACCAGGTTGATCAGTATCTGACCGAGTCTGAGCGGGTCTCCCTCAAGTCGCGTCGGGGTTCCTTCAGCCAGGGTGAAATCAATGGCAATTCCTTTGGATTCAGCCTTGCCTTCGCTCAGGTGGTTCACATGTTGCAGCAATTGCTGCAAATCCATGTCACTCACCTCCAGAACCATTTTTCCAGCATCGATTTTGGAGTAATCCAGAATGTCGTTGATGATGCCCAACAGGTGCTGGCCAGACTGGCGAATTTTGTCCAGGTAATTGCGCAACTGTTCATTGGGTTGCGACTGAAGCGCCAGATACACCATGCCCAGCACGGCGTTCATGGGGGTGCGAATTTCATGGCTCATCTTGGCCAAAAACTCACCGCGGCTGCGCTTTGCATGCTCTGCAGTTTCTAAAGCCGTCAAAAGCTCACGGGTTCGCTGATTGACCCGGCTTTCCAGCGATTCATTGAGTTCTTGCATTTGGCTTGCAATCTCTACTCGACTGGTAATGTCGGTCATGAATCCATGCCACAGCGAGGTGCCATCTGCCTGCCGCTCGGGTTTGGCCTGGCCAAGGCGCCAGCCAAAATCACCTTCGGGCTGATGGGCTCTAAACTCCTTCTGCCACAGAGTCTGTTTTTGCTCGGACTCGAGGATGCTATTGCGAAAATCTTCAACATCGTCCGGATGGAGCTTGGCGAGCAGGGGCTGCACATTCTGCTGCAACTCATCCAACTTCAGCCCCATCATTGCCGTAAGGCCCTTGCTGGCAAAGGGAATCGTAAATCGTCCATCAGGCCATGACTTGAACTGGAACACCGCGCCAGGAACCTGATCCGACAACTTGCTGAGCAAGTCATGGCTTTTGCGCAGTTCAGCCTCGATTAATTTTCGATCGGTAATGTCCTGAATGGAGCCGACCATTTTTAGCGGAGACCCTCCGCTGGTCCGCTCAACCTCGCCGTTGCCCGAGACCCAACGGCGCTGGCCATCATTGATCCGCACGATTTCGTATTCCAAATCGAACGGAAGGTTTTTGAGCAAGATTTCTTCAAGGTGTTGCACCGCCCTGTTGCGGTAGTCTGGATGGAGCAGGTCTGACCAGCTCTCAATCGTCCTGGGGAAATGTTGATCAATACCAAAAATGGTGTCTAGCTCTGGGCTGCTTTCCCAGGTGCCTGTTGCAAAGTTCAGCGCATAGCTGCCAAAACCGCCAATCTCCTGCGCCTTGCGCAGAATGACTTCGTTGTCCTTGATGGCCTGCTGTTCCTTAATGCGAAGGGTGATGTCTGCTACTGAAGCAATCACCATGGCTTCGCCATTGAAGGTAAACGGGTTCAGAATCACTTCAACGGGGAACTTGGTGCCATCCCGGTGTAGCCCCATCAGAAGCTGGTTTGACGCCATATGGCGTGAAACGGGATTGTTCGCATACCCGGCGCGCATGGCTGTGTGCCGGTCGCGCATAGAGCCGGGAACCAGCGCATCTACATTGAGTTCCATCAATTCAGATTGGCTTGCGCCAAAAATTTGGGTTGCCACTTGATTGGCATAGTGGATGCTGCCGTTGTGTGCAACCAGCAAAAAGCCGTTAGGCGCCGCTTCCGCCATGGCATAAAGCTGACGCTCCTCAGCATATTTACGACCCGAGATGTCCTGGTGCGTACCCGTCATCCACAGCGGTGTTCCGTCGGATGCCCGTTTGACAATCTGCCCCCGTGACAAAACCCAGATCCAATGGCCGTCCTTATGCCGCATTCGGCATTCAACTTGATAAAGTGCTGTTTCCTTGCGCAAGTAACGTTGCAGCGTTTCATGCAGGGTTTCAGCGTCAGTGGGATGCAGAAGTTGGCTGAATGTTTTAAAGCTGAATGGTGCCAACTCTTCGAGGCTATAGCCCAGCATCGCTGCCCAGCGGTCGTTGTAAATGGTGGCGTCCGAGGTCAGGTCCCATTCCCAGGTGCCAAGGTCGGCACTCCATATAACGTCTTGGAGCCGGTCACGTTGCCTAAGCACTTCCAGTTCAAGTTTTTGACGACGCCCCCAGCTTCTCATGAGAAATGCGGCTCCGGTGACCGTGCTGAGAACGAACACCAGATACATTCCCCCGGTGGTCCAAATTTCAGTGAACCAGCTCTTCAATGAATCGGTTTTGGCGATACCAACGTTGACATAAAAGCCGTATTGGGGACTTCTGATGTAAGAGTGGAAACGAGGTACTTCATCGATACTGCCTGTCTCTACCTGGTAGTTTCCAGCGTAGGGCGAGATCTTCAGTTGATCGAGAAAGTTCTGCGAGACCGCGCTGCTTCCGAAGGAGCCATTTGCGGTCTGCAGGGGTGGATGTCTGGCAAGCAGTTCCAGATTTTCATTGCGAAAAGCGATGCTTGCCTGTCCACCCAAAGACAGGGCTGCCAGTTTGTCTTGGAACGACTGCAGGTTGTAGAAGGCCAGGATGACGCCCTGAAATTTCCCGTCATTTCCGCGTATGGCGCGCGCCAAGGCGATTCCCCATTTGCCAGTCAACTTGCCTTGTATGGGGGGGGAAACCACCAGATCCGCGAGGGGATCGTCTCGCAATTTTGCAAAGTAGGCGCGATCAGAGATGCTCGAGCCCTGAGGTGGTCGGTTCCCGGTAAAGCCGTAAATCGATTCACCACTGGCATCCGTTACCCTGATCGAGGTCAGGCCCTGATTATGTTTGAGCTGATTCTGGATGACCGTTTCGATTTCCGCGCGAACTGATTTGTTGATGTTTCTGTGTAGCTCCAGGTCATCACGCACCGTCTTGATGACTACATCGGCTTTCTCATACTCAGTCTCCAGTTCGCTAATCAGAAGACGGCTCAGGTCTTGCGCAGTGATTGTGGTTTCATGGATATGACGCTCCCGACTGTTGCTCAATGATGTCCAGGCAATGGCGCCTACCAGCAGGTTCAAGGCCAGCGTGAACGCGATCAGTCGGGGGGAGTAAATCATGCGTAATCGTAGGTCAAATGGATATTCAGTCTAGCTTGGCGCCCGATTTGCCCACGGCTTCTGCCCAGCGCGGCATCTCACTGGCCAAAAATTTTGCAAAATCTTCTGCGCCCAGGAAGGCGGGGTCTGCACCCTGGGTGATCATGCGGTTGCGCACGTCGGGCATGGACAGCACCTGCTTGAAAGCGTCGCTCAGTTTAGCCACCACGTCTTTGGGCGTTCCTGCTGGCGCCAGAAAACCGTAAAAGCCGACCACCTCGAAACCTTTGTAGCCGGATTCAATAACGGTAGGTATATCAGGCAGGGCTGGATTGCGCTCACGACTGGTGACTGCCAAAGCGCGCACCTTGCCTTGCTTGTGGTAAGCCGCTGCCTGGGGGATGGACTCGGCCATGAACTGCACCTGCCCGCCCATCAGGTCGGTAAACGCCGGTGCGCTGCCACGGTAGGGAATGTGCACCATATAGAGGCCGCTGGCGCTTTTGAACATTTCTGGCACCAGGTGGCTTATGCCGCCATTGCCCGCTGAGCCGTAGTTCACTTGCCCAGGGCGGGCACGGCTGTAATCCACAAAATCCTTGAGTGTTTTGGCGGGTAAGCCGGGGTTGACCAGCAAGGCCAGTGGCTGCATGGCGGTGCGCGCAATGGGCGTGAAATCGCGCAAGGTGGCGTAAGGTAACTTGCCATACAAGGCGGGGTTAATCACCATCACCCCGGTGTTGGCCAGCATCAGGGTGTAGCCGTCAGCGGGGGCCTTCATCACGTCCTGCGCGCCCACGGTGCCACCAGCGCCAGACTTGTAATCCACCAGGATGGGCTGGCCCAATACGCTTTGCAGCTTGTCGGTTAACAGCCGGGCATGTTGGTCGAGTGGGCCGCCAGCCGGGAAACCCACCACCACCTTGATGGGTTTGTCTGGAAATGCGGCTGCAGCCAGCGCGCTAAGGGAAAACAAGGCGCTGGCAATGAGAGCGCGTCGGGTAATGCGAGTCAACATGGAGTGGTTCTTTCAGGAGTGGGTCAGGAAATCGCGGATGGCAAACAGCGTGGCATCCGGCGCCTCGGTCATCTGGTGGTGGCCTACTGGGACAGTGACGAACTTTACCGTTTTGCCGCTGGCTTTGGCCGCCGCCATCAATCGGCCTGCGGCCTTTGTCTGGGTCATCTGGTCTTGTTCGCCCAGCAAAAACAAGACCGGGCAGGAAATTGCAGCAATGGCAGCTTCGCCATTGGCATAGCTGTCGCAGGCCTTGAACCCACGGTAAAACACATTGACTGTTGTATTGCTGGCCAGCACCCGCTTGCCCAAGGCCATGCTGCCGCCAAACACCCAGGTGCCCGGGCCCATCGCAGATGGCGGGGGGGCCAGCGTGCTGCGTGAAAACACATTGACCAGCGTAATCGCCTTGATGGGGTCGGTCTGCGAGGAGTCCAGCAGCACCTGTGACACCCGCATCGGAAACGCAGTGCCAACCAGCACCAGGTGGCTCACTCGGTCTTTCAGCCGGGCAGCCGCTTCCAGCGCTATCAATGAGCCCCAACTGTGGCCTACCAGCGCAGCCCGGGCGACGCCTGCCGAGTCCAGCAAAGCGCCGATAAAGTCGGCTGCCTCTTCTACCGAGGACGGCGCTTCACCCGCGCTGCGGCAGTGACCGGGCAGGTCGACTGCCAGCACATTGAAGCCGTGGTGTGCCAGATAGCGGGTTTGCAGAATCCAGACGCTGTGGTCGTTGAGCACCCCATGGACAAATACCACTGTGGGCTTGGTTGCATCAAAGGCTTTGCCGCCGGTGTAGCAATAGGTTTTGGCGCCGTTGACGATCAGTTCCATCACACACCTGCCTTGTCTGCTGCTTTTTCAGCCGCTTTGAGCGCGCGTTTGAGGTCGTCAATTAAATCAGCGCTGTCTTCCAGCCCGATGGACAGCCGAATCGTGCCCTGGGTGATACCGCCTTTGGCCAGCGCCTCGTCGTCCATGCGGAAGTGGGTGGTGCTGGCAGGGTGGATCACCAAACTGCGGCAATCGCCCACGTTCGCCAGGTGGCTGAAGACCTTGAGTGTTTCCACGAAGGCCTGGCCTTGCCTGCGGCTGCCCTTGATGTCAAAGCTGAACACCGAGCCTGCCCCTCGGGGAAGGAGCTTTTGCGCCAACGCGTGGCTGGGGTGGCTCTCCAGCAGCGGGTGGCCGACCCGGCTCACCATGGGCTGGCTGGCCAGAAACTCCACGACCTTGGCCGTGTTGTGCATGTGGCGTTCCATGCGCAGAGAAAGAGTTTCGATTCCCTGCAGAATCAGCCACGCCGAGTGGGGGCTCAGGCAGGCACCAAAATCCCGCAGCCCCTCGCGCCGTGCCCGCAACAGAAAAGCGCCCACCGTGCTTTCCTCACTGAAGTTCATGTTGTGAAAGCCCTCGTACGGCGCGGCCAGTTCGGCAAACTTGCCCGAAGCTGCATGGGCTTGTGCCCAATCAAAACTGCCGCCATCCACCACCAGGCCGCCAATCACCGTGCCGTGCCCGCTCAAGAACTTGGTGGCTGAGTGGTACACCAAGTCGGCGCCCAACTCCAGAGGTTTCATGAGCCAGGGTGAGGTGAGGGTGGAGTCCACCAGCAGCGGCACACCGGCCTCATGGGCAATCTGGCTGACCGTGGGAATGTCCAGCACATCCAGCCCCGGGTTGCCCACGGTTTCTCCGAAAAAAAGTTTGGTATTGGGCCGAACGGCGGCACGCCAGCCGTCAATATCACCTGGCTGCACAAAGCTAGTGTCAATGCCAAAGCGGCGAAGCGTGTAGTGCAGCAAGTTTTGCGAGCCGCCATACAGAGCCGTGCTGGCCACGATGTGTGAGCCCGCGCCCATGATGGTGGCCACACTTAAATGCAATGCAGCTTGTCCGCTGGCGACTGAAATTGCGCCTATTCCACCCTCCAGCGCGCTGATGCGCTGCTCCAGCACCGCGTTGGTGGGGTTGCTGATTCGGCTGTACACATGCCCGGCGCGCTCCAGGTTAAAGAGCGAGGCCGCATGTTCGCTGGACTCAAAGACAAAGGAGGTTGTCAGGTGGATGGGCACGGCCCTCGCACCGGTGGCGGGGTCGGGTGCGGCGCCTGCGTGCAGGGCCAGTGTGTCAAAACCAGGATCGGCGTAGCCGGGCATAAAGCGGTCTCCAGATGCTTGTTATTCGAATATCAGCGTGATTGTGGGCTATATTTGGGCGACATTTGCAACCTCTGCACCATTAGGAAGAACATGAAAGTCAGCGATATCCTGCACCTCAAGGGTGGCACGCTCTACACCATTACCCCGGAAGACTCTCTGGAAGACGCCGCCAAACTCATGGCAGAGCGCGATATCGGCTCGCTGGTGGTGATGTCCCATGGCCTTGTGGTGGGGATGCTGACTTTTCGCGAAGTGATTCAGGCGACCGTACGCAACGGCGGCTCATTTGGAACCACCTCGGTCTACCGCGCCATGGACGCTGGCCCCCTGATTTGCACGACCGAGACCGACATTGATGAGGTGCGCCGCATGATGCTGGCCCGCCATGCGCGCTACATGCCGGTGATCAACAAGAGCATGCTCATGGGCGTGATCAGCTTTTACGACGTGGCCAAAACCGTTGTGGAAAGCCAGAACTTTGAGAACAAAATGCTGAAGGCTTACATTCGCGATTGGCCTGAAGGCGAAGGCCCGCAGGTATTGCCCAAAGCAGAGTAAACAAAGCGGTCCAGGCCGCTTTTTTTATAGAGTCGCACTGGCCGTGCTTGCGCCATCGGCCTGCAATAATCACCCTCTATGAGCGGAAACACCTTTGGACATCTTTTTTGCGTCACCAACTTTGGTGAATCCCATGGCCCGGCCATTGGCTGCGTGATTGACGGCTGCCCGCCGGGCATGGGCTTGTGCGAGGCCGATATTCAGGGTGATCTGGATCGGCGCAGGCCCGGTACATCCAAGTTTGTGACGCAGCGCAACGAGCCCGATGCTGTGCAAATTTTGAGTGGCGTGTTTCAGGGCAAGACTACCGGCACACCGATTGCGCTGCTGATTCAGAACACCGACCAGCGCAGCAAGGACTACAGCAACATTCTGGATACCTTCCGACCCGGCCATGCGGACTACGCTTATTTTCAGAAATATGGCATTCGTGATCCGCGCGGTGGTGGCCGCTCTAGCGCCCGGCTGACGGCGCCCATGGTGGCCGCCGGGGCCGTGGCCAAAAAGTGGCTCAAAGAAAAATACGGTACCGAGTTTCGGGGCTGTATGGCGCAGATTGGCGAGATGCCCATTGAGTTTGAATCATGGGAGCATGTGCCCCATAACCCGTTCTTTGCCCCAGTGGCCGATGTATCTGCACTGGAGAACTATATGGAAGCCCTGCGCAAGGGGCAGGACTCGTGCGGCGCGCGCATTCGTGTGAGCGCCAGTAAGGTGCCGGTGGGCTTGGGTGAGCCTCTGTTTGACAAGATGGACGCCGATATTGCTTACGCCATGATGGGCATCAACGCAGTCAAGGGCGTGGAGATTGGTGCCGGTTTTGCCAGTGTGGCTCAGCGTGGAAGTGCGCATGGAGATTCCCTCACGCCTGCAGGCTTTGCCAGCAACAACGCGGGCGGCACCTTGGGCGGCATCACCTCCGGGCAAGACCTGGAGGTGAGCATTGCCATCAAGCCCACCAGTTCGATCCTGACGCCGCGCGATTCGATTGATTCGCAGGGCAACCCGACGCAGGTGGTCACCAAAGGCCGCCACGACCCCTGCGTGGGCATTCGCGCCACGCCCATTGCCGAAGCCATGTTGGCGCTGGTGGTAATGGACCATGTGCTGCGCCACCGTGCCCAGTGTGGTGATGTGCTGCCTACGCTCAAGCCCATTGCGGGCAGCATCTAAGGCGCGGTGTCCGGCTCCACTGCGGGACCAAAAGTGCCAGGCACGGGAAGGCAAGCGCTTTCCTTGTCGGCGTTTTCGGCGGCGTATTTCGCGCACGCGGGCTTCTTCAATCCATTTTTGCCGCTGTGGCTCAAGGAGCTGGGCTTTAGCCTGGTGGTGATCAGCGCACTCACAGCAGTGCAATCGGCCACGCGCATGTTTGCCCCCTATGCCTGGGGCGCGCTGAGCGACCACACCGGTGAGCGAGTGAAGTTGCTGCGTGCAGGGTCGCTCATTGCGCTGGCGCTGTCTGCGGGACTGTGGTTCAACGGGGGTGCCTGGTGGTTGGGCCTGGTGCTGTTGCTAATGTTTGCCCAGACCAGCGGAATGATGCCCATGACCGAAGCTGCGTTGGCGCATGTGGTGTCGGTCAACGGCGTGTTCGACACCAAGCGCTATGGGCGTGTGCGGCTCTGGGGCTCTTTGGGCTTCATGCTGGCGGTGCTGGCTGCGGGGGTCTGGTTTGAGATGTTTGGCATGCACTACTTTCCGCTGGTGGCCAGTATCAGCCTGGCATTGCTGGTGCTCAGCGCCTGGGCACTGGTGGACGTCAAGGAGCCGCCTCACCCGCAGGATGCCCCAACGCTGTCCGTGCGACATGTGCTGCGGGACAAACAGGTGCAATGGTTGTTTGCGGCCATCTTTTTTCATGTGCTCTCGCACATGGGCATTTACACTTTTTTCTCGCTGTACCTGGACGAGTTGGGCTACAGCAAAACCACGATTGGCTTGTTGTGGGCAGTCTCTATCGTGGTGGAAATCGGCTGGTTTTTCACACAGGGCCGCTGGTTACCGCGATTTAGCCTGACCGGCTGGCTGGTGGTGTGTGCGGCGGTGATGGTGGTGCGCATGGGGCTGACGGCGTCTGGTGCCCATTGGTTGTGGGTGCTGGTGCTAGCGCAGGCGCTGCACGCGCTGACCTTTGCCGCCCACCACAGCACCTGCATTGCGCTGCTGTCGCATCACTTCCCTGGGCGCTTGCGGGGCAGGGGGCAGGCGCTGTATTCGGTGATTGGGTATGGCATTCCGGGTGTAGCAGGTAGCGTGCTTGGAGGACTATTGAGCGATCACTGGGGGCTGGGCAGCGTTTTTTGGGCCACCTTGATCACCAGTGCAATGGCCTGCGCGTGTGCCTTTGTGGTCTGGAAAAGGCAGCACGCCCAGAACGCCGCATGAAGGGCGAATTGCACTCCATTGGCCCCAACTCCCTGGCGGCCTGGGGTGTGGCTACCCGGCCGCGCAGTCTGTTGCTGGCCATGAGCCCGGTGCTGGTGGGCGCGTCTTTGGCCTACCAGCGTGAGGGAACCATTGATGTGGTCGTAGCGATCTTGGCAATGGCTGCGGCCTTGTTGATGCAACTGGTCACCAACTTGCAAAACGACGTGGGCTACACGGTGCGCGGGGGCGAATCCACGGGCACGCGCACCGGCCTGCCGCGAGCCACTTCCACCGGCTTGTTGTCGGTGCGCAGTGTTCGGCTTGCCATTGTGGTGTTGTCGGCAGTGGCTATTGCGGTGGGGCTGACCCTGGTGACTCTGCGGGGTTGGCCGGTGCTATTGATTGGTATTGGCTCCTTGCTGGCAGCGCTGGCCTACATGGGCGGCACCAAACCCATTGCCTACACCCCATTGGGTGAGCTCACAGTGTTTGTATTTTTTGGCTTGGTGGCCGTGTTAGGCACCGATTGGGTGCTTACAGGACATACCGGTTGGCCCAGCGTGATGGGAGCCATAGCGATGGGCAGCATTGCGGCGGCTGCGCTGGCGGTGAACAACCACCGTGATCGTGCGCACGATGCGTTGGTGGGGCGACAGACCTTTGCAGTGGTGTGGGGTGAGAAGGCTTCGTACCGGCTGTTCGGGTTGCTCATGCTCATGCCAACCGTATGCCAGATTGCGGCGGCGGTGGAATCTGGAGCACCCGGATTGCTATTGCCTTGTGTTTTGGCGCCATGGTGCTGGCGCCTGTACCGTGACTTTGTGGTTTGCGCACCTGGGCTGGCGTTCAATGCCATTTTGTTTCGGTCGTTTCAGATGGCGCTGTGGTTTGCGGGCCTGTTGTCGGTGGGTGCGCTGCTGCCTGCCTGAACTGCTGTATTGAATAGAAGATCCCTGATTCATCAAATAATTGAAATGGTGAGTTCAGTCGCGCAGGATTTGAATTGGGCTTGGCAGGCCTAAAGTAAGGTCCTGAATCAACACAACAAGGTGATATTTGTGACCACGACTGCCTTACCCTCCCTGTTTGTTTCCCATGGTGCTCCCTTGTTTGCGGTAGAGCCAGGAACCACCGGCCCCGCGCTGCAGAACTGGGGTGCGTATCTGCCCGCGGACCTGCGGGGTGTCGTGGTGATGTCACCGCACTGGATGTCGCGGGGGCTGGCGGTAATGTCTGGTCCTCAGCCCCAGACCTGGCATGACTTTGGTGGTTTTCCACCTGCGCTATACGAGTTGCAATACCCTGCTCCTGGTAGTCCTGTCTTGGCGCAGGAAGTCATCAAACTGCTGCACCAAGCGCAATTGCCAGCCCAAGCAGACGCCAATCGGCCGTTTGACCATGGCGCCTGGGTGCCGCTAATGCATGTGTTGCCCCAAGCCCATGTGCCCGTGGTGCAGGTGTCTCTTCCCTTGGGGGCAGGCCCGCGCCAGGTCTACGCACTGGGCGCTGCACTGGCAGGCTTGCGCGAGAAAAACGTGCTGGTGATGGGCTCGGGCAGCATGACCCACAACCTGGGCGAGTTTTTTGGTGGCCATCGCGAGGCGGCGCCCTACGTGATTGAGTTTTCTCGCTGGATCGAAACCAAATTAGACGAGGGCGATCTGGAAGCTTTGTTCAACTACCGCAGCCAGGCGCCGCATGCCCACCGGGCCCACCCGACGGAAGACCATTTCCTGCCGCTTTTCTTCACTCTGGGTGCAGCGGGCACC
>CAJBMJ010000257.1 GCA_903954045.1 uncultured beta proteobacterium
CGGGACACCGAGATACCGGCGTTAATCGCAGGACGCACACCAGCGTTGAACAGCGAAGTTTCCAGGAAGATCTGGCCGTCGGTAATCGAAATTACGTTGGTAGGCACGAATGCCGACACGTCACCCGCCTGGGTTTCAATGATGGGCAGTGCGGTCAAAGAACCGGTCTGGCCTTTGACTTCGCCTTTGGTGAAAGCTTCCACGTACTCGGCACTTACACGGGCTGCGCGCTCGAGCAAACGGCTGTGGAGATAGAACACGTCGCCAGGGTAGGCTTCACGGCCTGGTGGACGGCGCAACAGCAAAGACACTTGGCGGTAGGCAACAGCCTGCTTGGACAGATCGTCATACACAATCAGGGCGTCTTGACCGCGATCGCGGAAGTACTCACCCATGGTGCAGCCAGAGTAGGCCGACACGTATTGCATAGCGGCGGACTCCGAAGCGGAAGCAGCAACGACAATGGTGTATTCCATGGCGCCAGCCTGCTCCAGGGCGCGCACTACGTTCTTGATCGAAGAAGCTTTCTGCCCGATCGCGACGTAAACGCAGGTCATTTTCTGACCCTTCTGGTTGATGATGGCGTCGATAGCAACAGCTGTCTTACCCGTCTGACGGTCACCAATAATCAACTCACGTTGACCACGGCCAATTGGCACCATAGAGTCGATGGACTTCAGACCCGTCTGCATGGGCTGATCCACAGATTTACGTGCAATCACGCCCGGAGCGACCTTCTCGATCACGTCGGTCATCTTGGCATTGATAGGGCCCTTGCCGTCAATAGGCTGGCCCAAAGCGTTGACCACGCGGCCAATCAGTTCGGGGCCCACGGGTACCTCCAGAATACGTCCGGTGCACTTGACAGTGTCGCCCTCGGAGATGTGCTCGTATTCGCCCAAGATCACAGAACCCACGGAGTCACGCTCGAGGTTCAAAGCCAGGCCGTAAGTAGGCAGGCCATCGCTACCAGCGGGGAACTCCAGCATCTCGCCTTGCATCACGTCGGACAAACCGTGGATGCGGCAGATGCCATCAGTCACGGAGATAACTGTGCCTTGATTGCGAATGTCAGCGGAAGCAGACAGACCTTCAATACGGCTCTTGATCAGTTCAGAAATTTCTGCGGGATTGAGTTGCATGACTCTTTCCTTCTTTCTTTGGTTAGGTTCTCAGGGTTCAGGCCGCGCCTTATGCCGTGAGAGCCACTTTCATTTGTTCCAGACGGGCCTTGACAGAGGTATCAAGAACTTCGTCCCCCACCACCACGCGAATGCCGCCAATCAATTCGGGCTGCAATTCAACAGACACATTGAGCTTGCGGCCAAAGCGCTTTTCCAGCATCGCCGCAACCTCGACCAACGCATTCCCATCGATTGGGAAAGCACTGTGCACAACGGCATCCGAGGATCCACCCAAGGCGTTTTTCAGCGCTCGAAACTGCGAAGCCATCTCAGGCAAAGCACTCAGGCGACCGTTCTCGATGACAGTACGCAGAAAGTTCTTGGCGTGATCGCTGAGTGTTAGCTTAGAAACACTCTCCATGACGTCAAACACCTGCGCGGCTGTAACTTTGGGGTTGTCTGCAAACTGCAGTAACTGGGCATTTCCAGCAACCGCAGCCAGCCTGTCCACCCACTCGGAGGTAGCTGCCAAGTCCTGCGCAGACGCTTTGAACAGCGCTTCTGCGTACGGTCGGGCAATAGTGGCAAGTTCGGCCATATCTTCCCCTTACAGCTCAGTCTTCAAACGGCCCAGCAAGTCTGCGTGGACGCCCGCATTGACTTCCTTGCGAAGAATCTGCTCGGCACCCTTGACTGCCAGCGCAGCTACCTGCTCGCGTAGCGTTTCGCGCGCTCTTACGGTTTGCTGCTCCGCCTCAACCTTGGCTGCAGCAATGATCTTGCTACCTTCTTCGGTTGCCTTGGATTTGGCTTCTTCCACTATCGCCTGGGCACGACGCTCAGCATCAGCCAGACGTGCAGTGGTCTCGTTGCGAGACTTGGCCAATTCTTCTTCTACGCGCTTGTTTGCAACGGAGAGTTCTGATTTAGCTTTGTCAGCGGCAGCCAAGCCATCTGCAATTTTTTTGGCACGTTCGTCCAGCGCTGCAGCGATGGGAGGCCACACGAATTTCATCGTGAACCACACCAAAATCGCAAACACAATCGCTTGAACAAACAGGGTTGCGTTAATACTCACGACAACACCTTTCTAAGCGTTGGACTGTGGATTACTTCAGGACGAAGGGGTTGGCGAATGCGAACATCATGGCGATACCAACGCCAATCAGGAAGGACGCATCGATCAGACCAGCCAAAACGAACATCTTGCCTTGCAATTCGTTCATCAATTCAGGCTGGCGAGCAGCAGCTTCAAGGTATTTGCTACCCATGATGCCAATACCGATACAAGCACCAATGGCGCCCAGACCGATGATCAATCCAGCTGCCAATGCGACAAAGCCGAGTACGTGTTCCATTTAAAGCTCCTGTGGATAAAAAAGTTAATGGTTAAAGGAAAAGGAAATCAGTGTGCGTCGTGCGCTTGACCCACATACACCAGGGTCAGCATCATGAACACAAATGCCTGCAGGCCCACAATCAGAATGTGGAAGATGGACCAGACCGAACCCGCGATGATATGAGCAATGGGAAGCATGATGCCCTGGGCGCTGAATGCCAGCGCACTACCCATCAGGGCAATGAGCATGAACACCAACTCACCAGCGTACATGTTTCCGAATAGCCGCATGCCATGCGAAACGGTCTTTGCGATGAACTCAATCATCTGAAACAGGAAGTTGATTGGGCCGAGTTTGGCGCCAAACGGAGCACTAAACAACTCATGAATCCAGTGGCCAAAGCCCTTGATCTTGATGTTGTAAAAAATACAAACAAGCAGCACCGAAATACTCATTCCCAACGTGACCGACAAGTCTGCCGTTGGCACTACACGCATGTAGGTGTGATGAGGATCGCCACCAGACAAAACGGTCCACAGGGTAGGCAACAAATCCACGGGCAAAAAGTCCATGGAATTCATCAAAAAGATCCAGACAAATACCGTCAGAGCCAATGGAGACACCAGTTTGCGGCTTTTTTCGTTATGGACAATGCCCTTGGCCTGCGCATCCACAAACTCAACCAGCAACTCTACTGCTGCCTGGAAACGCCCGGGAACACCAGAACTAGCACCTTTGGCTGCTTTCCAGAGAATGAAGCAACCCAGAACGCCCAACAACACGGACCACAAAATGGAATCGATGTTGTAAACGGAAAAATCAATCACGCCCTTCATGGGCTGGTTTTGCCAATGGGTCAGGTGGTGAACAATGTATTCACCTGCCGTTTGACCTTGGTGGGCAGCGTTTCCAGCTACAGCAGCTTCAGCAGACATGTTTCAACAAACCCTTATCAACTTTTACGTTGCGGACGACGAATCAACGCCACCCAGTAGACTTTCATTGTGATCACCAAGCTCAACAGCATGATGGGCCAACTCAGATTCACCACTAAACGCTGGGCCAGCAAAAGCACACCCACCGTCATCACAATCTTCACAAATTCCCAGACAAAAAACACCAGCACTGCCGACCCCACATGGGCTGAAGCAAACCTGCCAGATATTCCACGCGCAAAAAGCGCCGCTGGAACCACCACAGCCAGCGCCCCAAAAGCCGCCGACCATGCCGAAGAGGTCTTACCCGTTACCCACCAAGTTATCAGGGTCACCAGAACCCCAACTACTGCTTGACCTGCCACCACCCACCACGGGGAAACCGAAGGGTGCTGCTCGCGAAGGGCTTGCGCCTGCTCCGCGGTCAATGGGACGAACTCAATCTCTTCGTCTTTCTCGTCTGTATCAGGAGCGATTGTCGCCATCTCAAATTACGCCCAGGTTACAGACTGTGATTTGTGCACAGCCCGCGATTATACGTAGAAACCCGATAATCAAGCACCTCAGCCCCCCGAATTAGGCGAATCACCACGCCCTGATGCGCAGGCTGACATAATTTCAGCACCTTCAGCCTGGCTCGTCAGACCTGCTTTTTCAGTCCCGAGCACTGTAGGATCAATGCGACCATTGGCCTCTCACACGACAAAGCCCCTCTCCCATGCCAGTCAACCCACCCTCTTCACCAGAATCCACAACAGGAAACCGCGGAGACTCGCTGATTGAATACCCCAGCAAATTTCCCATCAAGGTCATGGGTAACCGGGTGGACGGATTGGTTCACGCCATTACCCTGATTGCCAAAGCCTTTGATCCAGAGTTTGACGCCTCCACCATCGAGCTGCGCGAGAGCAAGGGCGGCAAATACCTGGGCATCACCATCACCATCACAGCCACCAGCCGCGAACAGCTCGACGAGTTGTACCGGACGCTTTCCACCCACCCCATGGTCAAAGTGGTGCTGTGAAAACCATTTTTCTCGGCCACGTCGCGTATGAGCCCACCTATGCGGCGATGCAGGAATTTACCAACCAAAGAGCCCTGGGGCCATTGTCGATTGAGTCTGACCAGCTATGGATTTGTGAGCATCCGCCCGTCTTTACCCAGGGCTTGGCAGGCAAATCCGAGCACATTTTCATGCCTGGGGATATTCCGGTCATTCAAACCAACCGCGGGGGGCAAGTGACTTACCACGGTCCGGGTCAGGTGATGGGCTACCCGCTGGTTGATCTGAAACGGGCAGGCTACTTCGTCAAGGAATATGTGTACCGCATTGAAGAAGCGGTGATCAAAACCCTTTTTCACTTTGGCGTGACCGGCCACCGTGTGGCCGGAGCGCCAGGCATTTACGTGCGCCTCAATGACCCCAGCGGTCACGCTCCATTGGAACAACGCCCCAAGAAGTTGATTCCTGGCGAACGAGAAGGCAAAGACCCTGACTTCTCCGGCCTGGGCAAGATCGCCGCTTTAGGCATCAAGGTCAGCCGCAATTGCACCTACCACGGCGTGGCGTTGAACGTGTCCATGGATCTGGACCCCTTCTCGCGTATCAACCCCTGCGGCTATGCCCGGCTTCAAACGGTGGACCTTTTTACAATGGGGGTCGAAGTGGCCTGGGAAGAAGCCGCCAATACTCTGAGCCACAAGCTCGCAACCTACTTAGCACCATGAGCCACAACGACGACACCCCCACCACCAACCCCACGGTGCGGGAAGCCCAGACGCCCGAGAATTACAACCCCTTGGCCAAGCAGAAGGCCGGTGCCAAGCTTTCACGCATCCCGATCAAGGTGCAAGCGGGTGAGTTGCTCAAAAAACCCGAGTGGATCCGTGTCAAGGCGGGCAGCCCCAGCACCCGTTTTTACGAGATCAAGGACACATTGCGCGCCAACAAACTGGTGACGGTGTGCGAAGAAGCCAGTTGTCCCAATATTGGCGAATGTTTTGGCAAAGGCACAGCCACCTTCATGATCATGGGCGACAAGTGCACCCGACGCTGCCCCTTCTGCGACGTGGGCCACGGGCGCCCAGATCCGCTGGATGTGAACGAGCCAGGCAACCTGGCCAAGACGATTGCCCAACTCAAGCTCAATTACGTGGTCATTACCAGCGTGGACCGCGACGACTTGCGCGACGGTGGCGCTGGTCACTTTGTGGAATGCATCCGCAAAACCCGCGAACTCTCGCCCAAGACGCAAATTGAGGTTTTGGTGCCCGACTTCCGTGGCCGCGATGACCGTGCGCTCGAGATTTTGAAGGCCGCTCCACCCGACGTGATGAACCACAATCTGGAAACCATCCCCCGCCTGTACAAGGAAGCGCGCCCGGGGTCGGATTACCAATTTAGTCTGAACCTGCTCAAGAAGTTCAAAGTCCTGTTTCCCGACGTGCCGACCAAGAGCGGCCTGATGGTGGGCCTGGGTGAAACCGACGAGGAAATTCTGGACGTGATGCGCGACATGCGCGCCCACCACATCGAGATGCTGACCATCGGCCAGTACCTCGCGCCATCGACGAGCCACCTGCCAGTGCGCCGTTACGTGCACCCGGACACCTTCAAAATGTTCGAGACCGAGGCCTACAAAATGGGCTTCAAGCATGCCGCAGTGGGGGCCATGGTGCGCTCCAGCTACCACGCCGACGTGCAAGCCGGTCACGCGCTATCAAATAGATAGCTGTTAGCGCATTTAGTACGGGCGCTACAGCCCTTTTTTATATATGGCACTCACCAACGGACTCTGGTTCAACCCCCGCTCGCTGGAACAACAGGCTGACAGCGGCGCATGGTCGCGCGGGCTGGCACTGTTTCGCAAGCAGCAGGTGCTGAGTCTGGATATTGACCCGGAAGGCGGCCACTGGGTCTTGCTCGGCGAGGTACAGGGCAGCCAGCGCGAACCCTACGAAGTGTCGGCGGAGCTGGGCATTTCCCCCACCGGACAGTTGCTCTTTTGGGAAAGCGATTGCGAATGCCCGGTCGGTGCCGACTGCAAACATGGCGTGGCGCTCATGCTCAAAGCTGCGCACCAGGGGTTGCGCATTTTGGCGGCTTCGGACACAGACCCCTTTGCCATCGCCCCGGCTGCGCCCACACCGGAAGAGATCGAAGCCCGCCGCCAGGACACACTCGCACGCGCAGCAGAC